>JAFECO010000552.1 GCA_018242085.1 Pseudomonadota bacterium | reverse complement strand
CGAATATCTTCATGCCGGCACCAGCGCGCCCGGTGTCTTCAGATACCGGTCGCGGATCGCTTCGGCTGCCCAATAGGCCAGCGCCCCGACCGTGCCGGTGGGATTCTTGCCTGCATTCTGCTGGAAGGCCGAAGCCCCGATCACGAAGAGGTTGGAGACATCCCAGCTTTGCAGGTAGCGGTTGACCGCGCTGGTTTTGGGATTGGCTCCCATGCAGGCGCCGCCGGTATTGTGCGTGGTTTGATAGGGAACCGAATTCCAGCCTTTGGCGGATTGGTTCATCGCCATCTGTTTGGGATTCATCGCCTTGCCGATCTTGGCGATCTGTTCCCCCAGATAATGCGACATGCGCAGGTCATTGTCCGGGAAGTCGAACGTCACGCGCAGCAGCGGGCGGCCGAAGCGATCCTTGTAGGTGGGATCGAGGTCCAGGTAATTGCCCCGCACCGGATAGGACGTGCCCTGCGCCCCCACGCCTATTGCGTTCTGATAGGTTTCGGCGGTCGCCTTCTTCCAGGCGGCTCCCCAGCGCGGCGTGCCCGGCGGCGTGGGCCGGTTGCCGATGGGCCGGCCGTTGCTGCTGCCGCAGCTGATCCCCGCCCCGCCCACGAAGTCCAGCTTGGAATGATCGAAGGCGTCGCCGTTGAAATCGTCGATGGTGGCGCCCAGCGCGCCGGCGCCGATGAAGGGATTGAAATGCTTGTTCTCGAAGAACAGCCGCGCCCCGGTGCCTTGCGTCTGGTAGCAATAATTGCGCCCCACCGTCCCGGTGCCCCGAACCGGATCATAAGGCGTGCCGATGCCGGACAAGAGCATCATGCGCACATTCATCATGCCATAGCCGCAGAGCAGGACGATATCGCCCGGCTGCTCGAATTCGCGGCCCGCCGCATCGACATAGGTGACGCTTTTGGCGGTCTTGCCATCGGGGCGCAGATTGATCTTCAGCACTTCGCATTCCGTGCGCGCCTCGAAATTGGGCTTGCGCATCAAGACGGGCAGGATGGTGGTCTGCGGCATCGCCTTGGAATAATTGGCGCAGCCGAACCGCTCGCAGAAGCCGCAATAGGTGCATTCGCCCATCGCCACGCCCAAGGGATTGACATAAGGCCGGGACAGGTTGGCGGCGGGCGATGGAAAGGGATGCAGGCCCAGGCCCTTTGCCGCTTCGGAAAACAGCATGGCGCTGTACGGCATTTTCAGCGGCGGATTGGGATAGTCGCGGGCACGCGGCCCCTCGAAAGGATTTCCCCCTTCGACAATCTTGCCTTTCAGATTGCCTGCCTGGCCCGACGTGCCGCAAAGATATTCGAACCGGTCGAAGCAATGCTCGATCTCGTCATAGGTGACGCCCCAATCCTCCAGCTGCAATTCCTTGATCCG
>JAFECO010000551.1 GCA_018242085.1 Pseudomonadota bacterium | reverse complement strand
TGGCAAGGCATTAGACTGGCCGGCAGAGGTCTTTCCAGGCGCCGAAAATTGATTTTCCGTATAGAGAGATAAGCCGAACCGGCCGTTTCGGCCGCTAATGCATCCAGACAGGGGAAGACGGAGCGAGCATGTCCAGAAAATTGTGGGATATCTCCCAGCTCTTGCGCCCGGCGCTGCCGGTCTGGCCGGGCGATACGGTTTTCTCGGCGCGGCCGCGCTGGACCTATGGCGATGGCAGCCCCGTGAATGTGACCGCCATCCAGCTTTCCACCCATTCGGGTGCTCATGCCGACGCGCCCCTGCATTATGATCCTGCCGGACTGCCGATCGATGCGGTGTCGCTTGAGCCTTATCTGGGACCGTGCCGGGTGGTGGATGCGCGCGGATGCGACGATGTCATAGGCGCCGATCTGGTGGATGCCCATTGGAGCCCCGGCGTCACCCGCATGCTGTTTCGCACCTTCGACCGCTTTCCCATGGAGCGCTGGCCGGAGCGTTTCACTACCGTGAGTGCCGGGGCCATTCAGGCTCTGAGTGCCCATGGCGTGATCCTGGTGGGTCTGGATTCCCCATCGCTCGACCCGGAAACCTCCAAGACCATGGACGCCCATTTGTCGGTGCCGCGCGACATGCGGATTCTGGAAGGGCTGGTCCTGGACCATGTCCCGCCCGGCGACTATGAGCTGATCGCGCTGCCGCTCCCCCTGGCGGGCCTGGATGCTTCACCGGTGCGGGCGGTCCTCAGGGAGCTGGACTGATGCGCCCCGGCGCTGTTCACATTGCCCGCCGAGGGGGCTAGGCTCGCCAGCCAGATAGTTTAAGCTTCGAATATATCGGGGCAGCGCCGGCGTCCGAACAGGCCTTGGGGAGGAAACCGTGTCGATCAAAGACCTGGCTGAGGGGACCCGTCCGGTCCTGAATTCCGTTTCCGGCGAAGTCAGTGCAGGCGGGGCATTGCGGCGAGCGCTGACCGGCCGGCATCTGCAATTCATCGCCATCGGCGGGGCGATCGGCTCCGGCCTGTTCCTGGGGTCCGCGGCGGGCATCCGCAGCGCGGGACCGGCGCTTCTGGTCGCCTATATCGTGGGCGGGGCGATGATCTTCTTCATCGCGCGCGCCTTGGGCGAGCTGGCGCTGGCCCATCCCAAGGCCACCACCATGGATGCCTTCGCGGAAGATTATATCCATCCGGCTTTCGGTTTCATGGTCGGCTGGAATTATTGGATGAGCTGGATCCTGGTCGGTATGGTCGACATCACGGCGATGGCGATCTTCGTCAAATTCTGGCTGCCCGACCTGCCGCAATGGGTTCCGGCGCTGGTGAGCCTGATGGTCCTTTACGGCATCAATATGCTGGGCGTGCGCCGGTTCGGGGAAACGGAAT
>JAFECO010000550.1 GCA_018242085.1 Pseudomonadota bacterium | reverse complement strand
GAGAAATATTCCTCCGCTTCCAGGACTTCGGTGCGCTGCAAATGGCGGATCTCGATCGCCAGCCGTTCCAGGGACGAGGCCACCACGCCCAGCGCCGCGAAATAGGCGGCATGGCGGTCGCGGGGGATCACCTGGGTCGACACCGGTTCGACGGAAAGGCCCATTTTTGCGGCCACATGTTCTTCCACCTTGGGGTCGATATTGGCGAACGTGCCGACCGCGCCGGAAATGGCGCAGGTGGCGATTTCCGCCCGCGCCGTCACCAGGCGGGCGCGGGCGCGGGTGAATTCCGCGAAATAGGTGGCCAGCTTGACGCCGAAGGTGGTGGGCTCGGCATGGATGCCATGGCTGCGCCCGATGGTGGGCGTCATTTTGTATTCGAAAGCGCGCTTTTTCAGCGCCGCCAGCAGCGCATCGACATCGGCGATCAGAAGATCGGCGGCGCGCATCAGCTGCACATTCAAACACGTGTCCAGCACGTCCGATGACGTCATGCCCTGATGCACGAAGCGCGCTTCCGGGCCCACGATTTCGGACAGATGGGTGAGGAAGGCGATCACGTCATGCTTGACCTCGCGCTCGATCTCATCGATCCGCGCCACGTCGAATTTGGCGTCCTTGCCCTTCTCCCAGACCTTGGCGGCGGCCGATTTCGGCACCACGCCCAGTTCGGCCAGCGCGTCGGTGGCATGGGCCTCGATCTCGAACCAGATGCGGAACTTGGTCTCAGGCGACCAGATGGACACCATCTGTTCGCGGGCATAGCGGGGGATCATGGGGTTCTTACCGATATGATTTTCAGGTGCTTCTAACGATTTAACGCCGTGCGCGAAAGGGCGCTAATTTAATTGCAAGTTCAAAGGGTTGCTGGTGAGGACGTGGCGGATGCGCGCCACGCTGAACGCGTGGGTTCGACTGGCTTGGCAAGGAAAAGGATGCGGCTATCATCAACCACATTCTGACGTGCGGTGGATGGGGCAGGACATAAAAACGCATTTTCTGGGATTGGTTTGTGCCGCTGCGGCGGCCTATCTGGGACTTTGCGGGCTTCTCTTCGTCGAACAGCGGCGCTTGGTATTTCAGCCCGACACTATCGTGCTGGACGGATCGCCGCCCGGATCGGGATATGAAACGCTGGCCGTTTCCGTCCCCGGACTGGGAATTCTCAAGGATTGGTGGATACCGCCTTCATCCGCAGAGATGCCGACCGTCATCTTTTTTCATGGCAATGCGTCCAGCCGGGCCGACTTCATGACGCTCGGCAACACGCTTCATCGGCGGGGATGGGGTGCGGTCCTGGCATCCTACCGGGGATATTCCGGAAATCCCGGAAGCCCTTCAGAAGCAGGCCTGATGTCGGACGCTCGCGCGACCATTGCGGCTGTGGCGCATCGTG
>JAFECO010000054.1 GCA_018242085.1 Pseudomonadota bacterium | reverse complement strand
GACCTTCGCGCCCGACGGCACGTTGGCGTTTCTTTCCAACCGCACCGGCACCAACGCCATCTGGATCATCAAACCGGGCACGCTTCCCAAGCTGTTGTTCGACGGCGGGCTCTTGCCTCTGTTCCGCCTGGAATTCTCGCCCGACGGAAAGTATCTCGCGCTCCCCATTGCCGCGAAAAACGGCGTGACCATCGATATCCTGACGGCCGATGGCGCCATTGTGACGTCATTTCATTCTTCGGCGCTTGGCGGAGGCGGCCCAACCTGGACGCAAGACGGCAAGGATGTCATCGCGCTGGACAGAGACAAAGACCGCTATATGAGCATCGATATCGCCAATCCCGCGCGCCGCCGGCCGGCCACGCAATCGCCTTATGGAAACATCATCTTCCACAAGGGGGCGACCTTCGCGGAGCGGTTCGACAAGGCCGGAATCTGGCAGATCGACCGGGGGCCGCGATTGATAACCGGCAAATATCCCTTCCGCTGGGACGAGACGGCCGCGCTGCTGGGCGATGAACTGCTGGTGCCGGATTTCGATGCGGCGGAAGGCCCCCGCATCCTGGCTCAGCCCTTGGCCGGCGGACCTGACCGGGTGCTCGCCTATGCGCCGGGAGCCCAGGCACAGATCGGGGTGCTGGAAACCAAGATGGCGGTGAACCCAAAGACGGGCGAGATCATCTATGTTGCGGCCGTGCAGAGCGACACCAATATCGATTTGCTGACACTGGCGAAGCATTGATATCCAATTGCCCAAGTCTATGCGGGCCTGCGCGTCCGCAGGCTTTTGGAAGATGGAGGCCGCCCCATGTCACGTCCAGCATTTGCAGCCGCACTCTTTGTGTTTTCGGTTTTGCCCGCCCTGGCGGCGGAGCCGATCGCGCTTCCTTTTTCGAAGCTCCCCGCTTTTCCGGCGCCGCAATTGCAGCTGAACGGGCTTTCGCCCGAGGTGACGGCCAATGTGAAGACCGCTTTATCCGACGCGGCGACCGGCGACCGGACGGCCAAGCTTGCCGAAGCCGCGATCCGGTCCGGCGAGGACGCGGCCGCCAAAGCACGGATCGCTGCACAAGCAGCGGAGCCGATGGACATGGCCTTTGATGGCTGGGCCTGCCGCTATCGGGGCGAAAGCGTAAATCGCCGCGCCGAAGGCTTTGGCGTGATGACCTGCGGCACGACCACCTATCAAGGCACGTTCCGCAACAATGTGCCGGATGGTCCGGTCAGGACGGAGACGGCGGAGACGATTTTTTCCGGCATCTATCGCGCGGGCAAGGCGAACGGCCTGGGCGGCGATACGGCCAAGCTTCAAGGCGACGCTTATCAAGGCGAATACAAGGACGGTGCGCGCATGGGCTTTGGCGTGGAGCGCGACAAGGACGGCGCCTATCCCGGCCGCTTCGGCGTTTATGTGGATCCCAAAGACAAGAGCCATCGCATCACCATGGCGCTGTCGGGCCGCCAGGATTTCCCCGCCGCGCATTGGGCGGGACGTTTCGGCGCCTATCTGGGACCCAAGATCGCCTGCACCATCATCAAGGGCGCGTATCTGGAAGGCAGCGTGCTGGACGGCCATGGCGCGAAATTCGACGCGGCGGGAAAGCCCGTGGAACAAGGGCTTTATGCGACCGGGCTTCTGAAAGGCGCCAAGACGCCCCCCTGCTGAGGGGAACCTAAGTTCCGTCTTCCCGTTCTCTTGGCGACAGCGGGAGACACGTTATGAAACCCATGGTCATTCTGGGCATCGTCCTGATCGTCGGCGGCATCGCCGGCCTGTTCATCAGCCGCATCACCTGGACCGAAACCGAGCCGCTGGTGAAGGCGGGCCCGATCGAGATCAATCATGAAAAAGACCATTCGGTCTGGATTCCGACCGCCGCCGGCGTGATTTCGGTGCTCGCGGGCTTGGGCCTGGTGATGGTGAGCCGGAAGGCTTGATCCGCCTGAACTCAATTCTTCAGCTTGGTCAGCGCATCCAGATCCGCCTTGATGGCGCGGGCGGCGCGGCGTTCGGCATTGCGGAAATGTTTTACAATGTCCCGGCCGCGGCCGGTCAGCGCGGCGCCGCCGCCCGCCTTGCCGCCGGTGCGCCGTTCCAGCACCGAGCCGCCGAAAATCTTTTCGATGTCCTGCAGCAAAAGCCAGGCGCGGCGGTAGCTGAGTTTCATCTTGGACGCGGCGGCGCGGATCGAGCCGGTCTCTTCGATCAATTCCAGCAGGCGCGCCTTGCCCGGCCCCATATTGCCGGCCTCGCCGATCGGTAGTCGTAAAAAAAGCCCCGCCATGCGCACATCCTGACGCGGAGAGCCGGGCGCGGGCAAGGGTCTTGCAGGTCCACATAAACGTGATATTCAGATGGACATCACGATAGACGGGGGATTTTGATGACCAAATTTCTGCGCAGGCTGGCCGCGGCCTTGCTGCTGGCGCTGGCGCCGCTTCCCGCTTTCGCCGCCGACGTCACCGTGTTCGGCGCGGCGTCGCTATCGGACGCCTTGAAGGAGATCGCCGCGCTTTATGAAAAGCAGAGCGGCAAGCAGGTGGCGGTGTCGCTGGCCGCGTCCTCGGTCCTGGCGCGCCAGATCGAGGCATCGGGCGGCGCGGACGTCTTCATCTCCGCCGATCTCGACTGGATGGATTATCTCGACAACAAAAGCCTGATCCAGCACGACACGCGCGAGAATCTTCTGGGCAATCGTTTGGTGCTGGTGGCGGGCAAGGATGTCGGCACCAACATTACGATTGCGCCACATTTCGACCTGGCGGGCGCGCTCAAAGGCGGGCGCCTGGCGATGGCCGATCCGGATTCGGTTCCGGCGGGCAAATATGGCCGCACCGCGCTGATTTCCCTGGGGGTTTGGAACAGCGTGGTCAATCGGGTGGTGAATGCCGAGAATGTGCGCGTGGCGCTGGCCTATGTTTCGCGCGGGGAAGCACCCTTGGGAATCGTCTATGAGACGGATGCCAAGGCGGACAAGAATGTGAAAACCGTGGGCGTTTTCCCTCAAAACTCGCATCAGCCCATTCTCTATCCTGCCGCGCTGGTCAAGGACGCCAAGCCGGAAGCGCGCACCTTCCTGGCTTACCTGGCATCGCCGGCCGCGCGCGCAATCTTCGAGAAGAACGGCTTTACGTTCCTTGCCAAGTGAGGAATACCCAAATAACTAGGTCGGCCCGTAAAACCGGGCTGTTCGCTAATCTCGATAAGAACCATAGAGATTAGATATCACAAGACATATCGCAAGACTTCGAGGGGTTGAGATGAGACGTATTTTCCTGCTGGGCACAGCCGCAGCGATGCTGGCTGCCGCCGCGCCTTCCGCTTTTGCGGCGGACGACAGCGCCGTGATGAAGCGGCTCGATCAGATGCAGAAGATGCTCGAAGCCCAGCAAAAGCAGATCGAAGCGCAGAAAAAAGAGATCAGCGGCCTCAATCGCGCGCTGGGCAAGAAGGGCATCGCGGTGCCCGCGCCAGAACCCGTCGCCGCGCCCGCACCCGTTGCACCCACGGCGCCGCCGCCCGTGATCCAAACCCGCTTGCAGCAGCAGGATCAGAAGATCGACGATCTGGTGGCGAAATTCGCCAGGCAAGAAGACCAGCGCCGCCTCGCCACCCAGGAGGCGCCGCGAGCCAGCGTCACCAATGGCCGGCTGCAGATCGCTTCCGCCGATGGCCGCTTCAGTGCCGCGCTGCGCGCCACCGTGCAATATGATGTGGGCTATTACATGCAGAATGCCCATGCCCGCGCGCTCACCACTGGCGCCGACCTTTCCAGCGGCAGCAATTTCCGCCGCGCCCAGCTGGGCCTTCAGGGTAAGCTGTTCGGCGACTGGTCTTATTATGTGAATGTCGATTACGGCTCCGGCGGCTCCACCGGCACCGAAACGCCGGGCCATATCCAGCAGGCCTATATCGAATATGACGGCTTCGGGCCGTTCGTCTTCCGCATCGGCGCGCATCCGCCATCCACGGGCCTGGACGATTCCTATGCGGCTCCCGACCAGTTGTTGCTGGAACGCTCCGCGCCGGGCGACCTGACCCGCAACATGGCGGGCGGCGACGGGCGCGATTCCGTGGAGCTTCTGTATGTCGGCGACCGGCTCTATGGCAGCCTGGCCTATACCGGCAACAAGGTGCAGGAAACCACCTTTGTGTCCGACGAGCAGCAGGCCGTGGTGGGGCGCCTCGCCTATTCGCCCATCGCGAACAGCGATTGGCGCTGGCTGGTGAGCGTGTCCGGCACGGATGTCTTCCGGCCGGGCGATTCCAACGGCACCTTGGCGTCGCCTCGTCCTTTCTCGATCTCCAACCCGCCGGAAGTGAATATCGACGACAACAGCACCAAGCTGGTGTCGGTATCGAACGCCAATGTCACCGACGCCTGGGCGTGGAATCTGGAAAGCGCCGTGACCTATCAGAACGTCCTGGCCCAGGCCGGCTACTTCAAGTACGGCATCGACCAGCGCGGCGTCGCCAGCTTGCGCGGCCAGGGCTTTGGCGGCTGGTATGTGGAGGGCAGCTGGGTCCTCACCGGCGAAAGCCGCGGCTATTCCGCCGCCAATGCCGCCTTCACCGGTCCCAAGCCGCGGGTCAATTTCTCGCCCGAGGGCGGCGGCTGGGGCGCCTTCGAACTGGCGGCGCGCTATTCGACGCTCGACCTCAACGACAATGCGGGCGTGATCGGCGGTGCGCTGCCGGCGGGCGGCGTGCGCGGCGGTGAACAGCGCATCGGCACGATCGGCCTCAACTGGTATCCCAATCCGGTGCTGAAATTCACCCTGCAGGCGCAGAATGTTCAGCTCAGCCGCATCGGCACCTTGGGCGCCACGCCCAACGCCAATATCGGCCAGAACTTCAACACCATCGCCTTCCGCTCGCAGCTCGCTTTCTGAGCTTCCGCCACTTTGGAAAAGGGGCCGGTGCATTGCGCCGGCCCCTTTTTTGCGCACGGAGCGGGTCCAGGAAAAGTGTGCAACGTTGCCATGACGCTGCCGCTAGGCAACTCCGTCCGGACCCGCGACAAAACGAAGAACCAGAGCATTTTCGCGATTCAATGAATCGCGGAAATGCTCTAGCATCCGTCCCCGGAAATCACGGGGGAACCGCATGCGTCTTTCCGTTCTTGGCATCGCGGTGTTCGCCGCATCCATCTCCACCGCGTTCGCGCAAAGCGATGCGCCAAAGCCCGATCCGTCGCACATCACCTTCACCATGCCCAAGGACATTGCCTGGAAGACCAGCGACAGCATGGACCAGGCCGTCATCTTCGGCGATCCGGCCAAGCCGGGCATTTACGGGCTTCTGATCCGCTGGAAGGCGGGACATTTCAGCCGCCCGCATTTCCACAACACCGACCGCTATGCCTATGTGATTTCCGGCACCTGGTGGGTGAGTTCCAGCGACACCTATGACCTCTCCAAGACCTATCCCATGCCGGCGGGCAGCGTGGTCACCGATCTGGCGGGCACGGTACATTTCGATGGCGCCAAGGATGAAGACGCCCTATTGGAACTGGTGGGCATGGGGCCGGTGACCACCACCCCCTTTGACGCCGCCAAGAAATAGACAAGGGACTTTTGGGGCATGGCGCACGGACTTGAGGCCGATCCCGTCACCGTGACGGTCTTCCTGTTGCTGTTCGTGGGCATTGCCGGGGCGGGGCTCATCGCCGCCCGCTGGCGCCGGGGCGATCTTTCGCAGCTGGCCGAATGGGGCCTGGGCGGACGGCGGTTCGGCACCCTGATCACCTGGTTCCTGCTCGGCGGCGACCTTTATACCGCTTACACCTTCATCGCCGTGCCGGCCTTGATGTTCGGCGCGGGCGCGACCGGCTATTTCGCCATTCCCTATGGCATGCTGGCCTATCCGCTTCTGTTCGTGGGCTTTGCGCGGCTCTGGTCGGTGGCGCATCGCCATGGCTATGTCACCGCCGCCGATTTCGTGCGCGGCCGCTTCGGCTCCCGCAGCCTGGCGCTGGCCATCGCGCTGACCGGCATCGCCGCCACCATTCCTTACATCGCGCTGCAGATGCTGGGCCTGCAGGTGGTGATCGCGGCTTTGGGAATTCAGAACCTGCCGGGCCTGTCGGCGATTCCCAATCTGCCGCTCTTGATCGCTTTCACTTTCCTCGCCTTCTATACCTTCTCCAGCGGACTTCGCGGCACCGCCGTGATCGCCATCGCCAAGGACATCATGATCTACGCCACCGTGCTGGCGGCGGTCATCATCATCCCCGTCGAATTGGGCGGCTATGACAAGGTCTTCGCCAGTGTCGATCCCAGGCAGCTGATCCTGGGCCATGGCACGGCGGACAATCTGGGACCGGGCTTCGCCTATTCATCCCTGGCGCTGGGCTCGATCCTGGCACTGTTTCTCTATCCCCATGCCACCACCGGCATGCTGTCGTCCGGCAGCCGCGACGTGGTGGAGCGCAACTCCATCATCCTGCCGATCTATTCCTTTGCCCTGGCGCTGATCGCGCTTCTGGGATTCATGGCCCTGGCGGCGGGCGTGAAATCGATGCCGGATTATGCGGCGGGCTTTGAACGGTTCGGCAACAATTTCGCCGTGCCGGCGCTGTTCCTGCACATGTTTCCGGATTGGTTCGCCGGGGTGGCCTTTGCCGCCATCGGCGTGGGCGCGCTGGTGCCCGCCGCGATCATGTCCATCGCTTGCGGCAATCTCTTCACCCGCAACATCTACCGGGAATTCATCGCCCCGGACTGCACGCCGCAAACCGAAACCAAAGTCGCCAAGATCGTGGCTTTCGTCGCCAAGCTGGGCGCCTTGTTCTTCGTGCTGGCGCTGAAAAGCTCTTATGCCATCGAATTGCAGCTTCTGGGCGGGATCTGGATCTGCCAGACCGTGCCCGCCGTGCTGGTGGCGCTGTTCACCCGCGCCATGCATCCCATGGCGCTTTTGATCGGCTGGGCCTGCGGCATCGCCGCCGGCACCGCCATGGCCTGGAGCCTGGAATTGAAAAGCTCGGTCTATGTGCTGCACATTTTCGGCGTGGCGGTGCCTTGTTACGCCGCGCTCAGCGCCCTGGCGCTGAATCTCACCGTGGGGATCGTGCTGAGCGTTGTCTTCAACGCCCTGTCGCGCGGACCGCGCGCGGATGAGACCGCGGCAGCGGATTACGTATAGGCGCGGCTCTTTTGGGTCTTGAGTTCGTCGTGTGTGCTCACGTGCTTACGCACGCTCCGCGCGACACTCCTGCCCAAGCCCCAAAATCTTCCGCGCCTTAGCCAAACCGACCAGTGATGTATTGCTCTGTGCGCTTGTTGTCGGGCGCCGTAAAGATTTTTTCGGTTGCGCCATATTCGACCAACTCGCCCAGATACATGAAGGCGGTATAGTCGGAGGCGCGCGAGGCCTGCTGCATATTGTGGGTGACGATCACGATGGTGTAATCGGCCGACAATTCGTCGATCAGTTCTTCGATCTTGGCGGTGGAGATCGGATCGAGCGCCGAGCAGGGCTCATCCAGCAGGATCACTTCCGGGCGCGTCGCCACGGTGCGGGCGATGCAGAGGCGCTGCTGCTGGCCGCCGGAAAGGGACAGGCCCGACGCATGGAGCTTGTCCTTCACTTCGCTCCACAGGGCGGCGCGGGTCAGCGCGTCTTCAATGCGGCCTTCCATTTCGGATTTGGGCAGGCGCTCGTAAAGTTTGATGCCGAAGGCGACATTGTCATAGATCGACATGGGAAACGGCGTGGGCTTCTGGAACACCATGCCGATGCGGGCGCGCAGCAGGTTGAGATCCTTGACCGCCAGAATGTCTTCGCCATCCAGGGTGACGGTGCCTTCGGCGCGCTGGTTGGGATAAAGCTCATAGATGCGGTTGATCGCGCGCAGGAGCGTGGACTTGCCGCAGCCCGACGGGCCGATGAACGCGGTCACCTTGCGGTCATAGAGCGGCAAGGTGATGTTCTTCAGGGATTTGGTCTGGCCATAGAAGAAAGACAGATCGCGGATGTCGATCTTGGTCTTCTCGCCATTGAGGGCGCCGTTGGGGGATTCCATCAGATCAGTTCCGTTTCTTTTCGAGCAGGCGGGCGAAGATGGACAAGGCCAGCACGGTGGCGGTGACGAGCAGCGCGCCCGCCCAGGCCAGCTGGTGCCAGTCATTGTAGGGCGACAGCGCATACTGGAAGATCACCGCCGGCAGGGACGCCATCGGCGCATTCAGGTTGGTGGACAGGAACTGGTTGTTGAGCGCGGTGAAAAGCAGCGGCGCGGTT
>JAFECO010000549.1 GCA_018242085.1 Pseudomonadota bacterium | reverse complement strand
CGCCGAAATCGAAACCGACAAAGCCACCATGGAGTTCGAGGCGGTCGATGAAGGCCGCATCGGCAAGATCCTGGTGCCCGAAGGCAGCGAAGGGGTGAAGGTCAATGCCCCCATCGCCACTTTGCTGGCCGATGGGGAAGATGCCTCCGCCGCACCGGTGGCCAAGAAGGCCGAAGCCGCGCCTGCCGCGAAGCCGGAGGCCGCGCCCGCCAAGCCGGCCGAGCCGCATGCGCCTGCCGCCGCGCAGGCCGCATCGGATCCGGACGTGCCCGAAGGCACCGAGATGGTGACCATGACCGTGCGCGACGCCTTGCGCGACGCCATGGCCGAGGAAATGCGCCGCGACGAGCTGGTGTTCCTGATGGGCGAGGAAGTCGCCCAATATCAGGGCGCCTACAAGATTTCCCAGGGCCTGTTGGATGAATTCGGCGACCGCCGCGTCATCGACACGCCCATCACCGAGCACGGCTTTGCCGGCCTGGGCGTGGGCGCGGCCTTTGATGGCCTCAAGCCCATCGTGGAATTCATGACCTGGAATTTCGCCATGCAGGCGATGGACCAGATCATCAACTCCGCCGCCAAGACCCGCTACATGTCGGGCGGCCAGATGGCCAGCCCCATCGTGTTCCGCGGCCCCAATGGCGCGGCGGCCCGCGTCGGCGCCCAGCACAGCCAGGATTATTCGGCCTGGTATGCCTCGGTGCCCGGCATGAAGGTGATCGCGCCTTATTCCGCCGCCGACGCCAAGGGATTGCTCAAGGCCGCCATCCGCGACCCCAATCCCGTCATCTTCCTGGAAAACGAGATCATGTATGGCCGTTCCTTCCAGGTTCCCAAGCTCGACGACTTCGTCCTGCCCATCGGCAAGGCGCGGATCGTCAAGCCGGGCAATGACGTCACCTTGGTCTCCTATTCGATCTCGGTCGGCACTTGCGAGGAGGCCGCTGCGAAACTGGCCGAGATGGGGATCGACGCGGAGATCATCGACCTGCGCACCTTGCGTCCGCTGGACATCGATACGGTGCTGGCCTCGGTGCGGAAGACCAACCGCATCGTCACGGTCGAACAGGCCTGGCCGGTCTGCTCCATCGGATCGGAAGTCTGCTCGCGCGTGGCGCTGGATGCGTTCGACTATCTGGATGCGCCGCCCACCAAAGTCACCGGCAAGGACGTGCCGATGCCTTACGCCGCCAATCTGGAGAAGCTGGCCTTGCCTTCGGTCGATGACGTGATCGCGGCCGCCAAAGCCGTTTGCTACAAGGACTGACCCCGTGGCGACGAATATTCTGATGCCTGCACTGTCGCCCACCATGGAAGAGGGCAAGCTCGCCCGCTGGCTGGTGAAGGAAGGCGATACTGTGAAGTCCGGCGACATTCTCGCCGAAATCGAAACCGAC
>JAFECO010000548.1 GCA_018242085.1 Pseudomonadota bacterium | reverse complement strand
CCGGCATTCGCCAGGATGTCGTCGATCAGGTCGGGCGCAAGATCCTCGAATTGCGGCAGGTCGCGATGCTTTTCGGCTTCCAGGAATTCGTGAATGAGGAAACGGTAGTCTTCAACCGGGGCGCGATAGATCGGCATGCTGAGATCCTTCCGACAGAGCGCTTTTTTACGACGGACCTCGGCAATAGAAAAGCGGCCGGATGTGTCAGCATCCGGCCGCCTTCTTCCGCAGCGGGGCCAATGAAGGCCCCGTATGTCGGGATTTTATTTCATGTTGCTGCTGGCCGAGCCATTGACCGAAGCGGAGGCTGAGGGCTTCTGATTCAAATCCCGGGCTGCCTGGGACTGGGCATCGTTGGTCGCCGCTTCCGATTGGTTGCGGCCGCTATTGGCCACGCCCATGGCATGCTGCGTGGTCCCCGACGCCGTTCCCGTTGCGCCCGGCGTCGATGCACTGCCCGACGCGCCCGCGCTTTGTCCCATCGCGCTCGCATTGGCCGAGCCGCTTGCGTCCGCCGAAGCCGAGTTGTTGAGCGTTGTCGCCGCATCATTCTGTGCGGCCCGCGCCTTTTGTTCCGTGGTATCGGCGGCGCGGTTGGCGCTTTGCTCTGCGTTGTGGGTGGCGTTGGACGCCGCGCCCGTCACGGGCGTGGTGGAAGGCGTGCGGGCCGATATGCCGCCATTGATGCCGCCCCTGCTTGTGGTGGTAGGCACGCCATTGATGCCGCCTTGCGTCACGCCGCCGACCGATCCGCCGACACCGCCCACGGTGCCGCCGATGCCGCCCGCCAGCCCGCCGCCCACTTGCGCCAAAGCCGGTGTCACGGCGATTGCCGCGCCGGCAAGAAGCGTCATGACGAATGTTTTCCGCAGCTTCATACATATCTCCTTTGGCGCGCTCGCGCCCTATCGGGTTCCAGGAGACAGAACGAATGGTGGCGGCTTATTTTCCCGCGCGTGAGGAATTCTGGACGTGCGGAACGCATTATTCCCGTACGAATTGGGACGCCGGGAACTTTGGAATGTCGCGCGCGTTATGCGCTTTTCGGGACGCCGAACGCGCGCGCCATGAACAGCACAATGCCTGCGGTCAGCATCGGGCCCAGCGCCAGCGCCGCCATGCCGGCGGAATAGCCGCCGGTAGCTTCGCGGAGCAATCCCAGAACATAGGGACCGGCAAAGCCGCCGGCCGCCGTGCCCATGGTGTTGATCAGGGCGATGCCGCCCGCCGCGGCGGAGCCGCTGAGGAACATGGAAGGCAAGACCCAAAATGGACCCTGCAACGCCATCGACCCGACCAGGACCAGCGACAAGCAGATGAAGATCACCAGATTCGAATGGGACTGGCTGGCGATCAGGAGCGAGGCCAGCATCATCAAAGCGGGGAGGGCGACATGCCA
>JAFECO010000547.1 GCA_018242085.1 Pseudomonadota bacterium | reverse complement strand
TCGATGATGCTGTCGGGCAGGTCCGCGGCGGCTTTGGCGATCGCGGCGAATTTGGCGGTCCAATCCAGCCCCTTGCGGGTGAGAAGGCGCGCTTTGCCATTTTCCACCCGCAGCTGCAGGCGATAGCCGTCGAATTTGACTTCATGGACCCAACCGGTCCCGGACGGCGGCTGATCCACCAGGCGGCAGAGCTGGGGCGGCACGAATTTGGGCAGCGAGGTCACAGTCTTGGCTTTCACCGGCTCCGGTTCTTCGTCTTTGTCGTCCTTGCCGGCTTTCGAATTCCAGACCGCATCGGCCTTGAAGCTTTTGGCGCGCATGAAGGGCTTGGGCTTTTTGCCGGTTCCCGCTTCGATGGCTTTCATCGCCCGGCCCGACGCCACGGAACGGTCCTTGTCCAGGATCGCTTCGCCCTTGCCGGCGCGGGCGTATTTGTCGCGATGCTTGATCAGGAGCCAGTTGTTGCGTTTGCCGCCGGTCCTGTCGCGGCGCATGCGCACCAGCACCCAGCCGCCATGCAGCTTCTCGCCTTCCAGCACGAATTTCAGATCGCCCTTGGCCAGCATCTTGTCGGGATCGCCTTCCGGCGCCCAATAGCCCCGGTCCCACAGCATCACCGTGCCGCCGCCATACTGGCCTTTGGGAATGGTGCCTTCGAAATCACCGTAATCGAGGGGATGATCCTCGACCTCCACCGCCAGCCGTTTGTCGGCGGGATCGAGCGAGGGGCCCCGCGTCACCGCCCAGGAGTGGAAGGTGCCGTTCCATTCCAGCCGGAAATCGTAATGCAGCCGGGTCGCGGCATGCTTCTGGATCACATAGCGCAGGTGGGAAGATGGCTGGACGCCGCTGGTCTTGCCGCTGGGTTCGGCGGTGACGGCGAAATCGCGCATCGATTGGTATTTGGCCAGGGCTTTGCCGGCGGATTTTCTCTTTGCGGGCATGGCGGTCCTTCCTGGGAAACATAGGCCTCAGCCCGCGTTTCCGTTCCGGTTCCCGGAGAAAAAGCCCATGGCCGCCAAAAAGAAAGCCAAAACTGCCCGCCGCCGAGCCCATGCGGGCAAGAGGGATGCGCACAAGATGGCGGGCCATCACAAGCCCGCCAATTCCAACGAACCGCATCTGTCCTCCCGGCCCCTCTGGCAGGGGCAGTTGCGCCTGTCCCTGGTGTCCTGCCCGGTCGCCCTGTTCGGCGCCACCACCAAATCCAGCGATATCTCCTTTCATCTGCTCAATCCGGAAACCAACAACCGCATCCGCATGGTGCCCACCGATCCCGATACCGGGCCGGTGGAACGCGCCGATCTGGTCAAGGGCTATGAGCTGGCCAAGAACAAATATGTGGTTCTCAGCAACGAGGAATTGAAGGCGGTGAAGCTGGAAACCACCCGCACCATCGATATCGA
>JAFECO010000546.1 GCA_018242085.1 Pseudomonadota bacterium | reverse complement strand
CGGCATCTCGCCCATCTGCATCGGGTGCCGTGGGATCGGGTGGAAATCTATCTGGGTGATGAGCGCTTCGTGCCGCACGATCATCCTGAAAGCAATTACCGCATGATCCGCGAACTCTTGCTGTCCGGGCCTGAGGTTCATCCGCGCGGGATGTTCGCGGTGCCGGGCGATGGCGAAGCGGAACGCGCCGCCCAAATCTATGAAGAGATCCTGCGCCAGCAATATGGCAGCAGCCGGCTTCTTCCCAAGCAGCCCTTGTTCGACTTGCAGCTCTTGGGCCTGGGCGAGGATGGCCATACCGCTTCCCTGCTTCCGGATCAGCCGGTGCTGGACGAAAGTGCCCATTGGGTCGCCATTGTGCCCGATGGGCGTCCCGAACCGCGCATTACCTTGACCTATCCCGCCCTTCAATCCAGTCGCTTGACGGTGTTCCTGGTGGCCGGTGCTGCCAAGCGGCGAATGCTGGCCCGTGCCCGTGCCGGCGATCCGGCCATTCCCGCCGGCCGCCTGAAGCCAGAGGGCGATGTGATCTGGCTGGTGGATCGCGCCGCGGCGGGGATCGATGCGGATTGAGGATTATGCCGTCATCGGCGATTGCCATACCGCCGCGCTTGTGGGGCGCAACGGTTCGATCGACTGGCTGTGCATGCCGCGTTTCGATTCCGCGGCCTGTTTCGCGGCGCTTCTGGGCGAACCCAGGCACGGCCGCTGGCTGATCGCGCCGGACCGCAAAATCAAGCCGTACAAGAATCGCGCGGCGCCACACATCAAGCGGCGCTACCGGGGCGACAGTCTGATTCTGGAAACCGAATTTCGCACCGCCACCGGCATCGCCAAAGTGATCGATTTCATGCCGGTGAGTGGCGCGGACCGCTCCATCGTGCGCATCGTCGAAGGACTTTCCGGCCACGTCAAAATGGAAACCGAACTGGTGATCCGGTTCGATTATGGCGTCACCATTCCCTGGGTGAATCGGATCGACTCCAAGACCATATCCGCCGTGGCCGGGCCCAATATGCTTTGCGTGCGCACGCCGGTGGACATTCGTGGCGAGAATATGCATTCGGCAGCCCGCTTCACCGTGCGCAAGGGCGAGCGCATTCCCTTCGTTCTCAGCTACCGGGAATCTCATTACCAGCTGCCGGACGTGATCGACGCCGACATCGCGCTGGAGCAGGCGGAGAAATATTGGGCCGACTGGATCGGCACCTGCAGGCTGAAGGGCAAATGGCGGAGCGAGATCGTGCGCTCGCTGCTCACCCTGAAAAGCCTCAGCTATCAGCCCACCGGCGGTATCGTCGCCGCCGTCACCACCTCGCTGCCGGAACAGATCGGCGGCAGCCGCAACTGGGACTATCGCTATTGCTGGCTGAGGGACGCGACCTTCACGCTTCTGGCCTTCCTCAA
>JAFECO010000545.1 GCA_018242085.1 Pseudomonadota bacterium | reverse complement strand
CCTGGCCAAAATCTACCGCGATGTGCGGGTGTGCCAGATCTATGAAGGCACGTCCGACATCCAGCGGATGGTGATCGCCCGCGCATTGGAAAAAGGTGACGCATGAGCGATCCTGTCGTCATCACCGGCCTTGCCCGCACTCCGATGGGCGGATTGCAAGGCGTGTTCGCGGATGTGACGGCACACGCGCTGGGCGCCGCCGCGATCCGTGAAGCCGTTGCCCGCGCCGGCGCACCCAACATCGACCAGACCATCATGGGCTGTGTATTGGGCGCGGGCCAGGGCCAGGCGCCCGCGCGCCAGGCGTCCAAAGGCGCGGGCCTTGGCGACGATGTGCCCGCCACCACGATCAACAAAATGTGCGGCTCGGGCATGCAGGCGGCGATCCTGGCGCATGACATGCTGAAAGCCGAAAGCGCGGACTGCGTGGTGGCGGGCGGCATGGAGAGCATGACCAACGCGCCTTATCTCCTGGCACGGCATCGCAAGGGCGCCCGCTTCGGCCATGACGCGGTATTGGATTCCATGCTGCTGGACGGATTGGAAGACGCCTACGACAAAGGCAAGCCGATGGGCGCCTTCGCCGAGGATACGGCCCGCGCCTATCAGATCGGCCGCGCCGAGCAGGACGAATATGCTTTGCGCTCGCTGGCGCGCGCCAAGGCGGCGCAAACGTCCGGCGCGTTCGATGCCGAGATCGTGCCGGTAATGGCGGGCAAGGAGATCATCCGCATCGACGAACAGCCCGGCCGCGCCAAGCCGGAGAAAATTCCTTCTCTCAAGCCCGCATTCGCGCCCGACGGCAGCATCACCGCCGCGTCTTCCGCCTCCATCTCCGACGGCGCGGCGGCGCTGGTTCTCAGCCGTGAGAGCCGGGCGAAAACAGCCCCCCTCGCCCGCATCATCGGCCATGCCGCTCACGCCCAAGCCCCGGCCCTGTTCACCACCGCGCCGGTGTTCGCCGTGCGCAAGCTGCTGGACCGGATCGGCTGGCGGGCCAGCGATGTGGATCTGTTCGAAATCAACGAAGCCTTCGCCGTGGTGGCGCTGGTGGCGATGCGCGAGCTTGATATCGCACCGGACCGCATCAATGTACATGGCGGGGCCTGTGCGCTGGGCCATCCCATCGGCGCATCCGGGGCACGCATTCTCGCCACCCTGATTTCGGCGCTCAGAGCAAAGAGATTGAAGCGCGGCGTGGCCAGCCTTTGCATCGGCGGCGGCGAAGCCACGGCGATGGCGGTCGAAATCGCGCGCTAGGCGCGATCAGAGATTCAGCAATGCCGGATCACCGCCCTGGGCCGCGATATTCACGCTCACGGCGCGCTCCACGGCATAGCGGCTAAGCGCATGCGGACCGCCCGCCTTGGGACCGGTGCCGGAGAGGCCCTCGCCGCCGAAAGGCTGCAC
>JAFECO010000544.1 GCA_018242085.1 Pseudomonadota bacterium | reverse complement strand
CTGCTTGGCCACGGACGCGCCGATCTGGAAACAGAACATCGCCACCAGCAGCGACGCCACCGCCAGCCAGACACCTGTTTTATGTTGTTGTGACATGTCCCGGACCCGTCTCGCCGGGCTGCTTTTACGTCCTCATGGTGAGCCTGTCGAACCATGAGGCCTGCGCGGCACGCACGCCTCCCGTGCCGTTCCAACCTCCCCCGTCATCCATGCTTTCCTGCCATCCCCGGCCGAGCGACATGACATGCTCCTCCTGTCATCCCCGGCGAGCCGCGCCCAGCGGCGAGGGAAGGGGATCCAGGTGGAAAGACCGGCACGGTTGATAAGCCTGGATCCCCCGCTTCGCTCGGCGTTCGGTTGGCTTGGCTGCCGACATCGCCCACGGTTTGACGCCCGCCCCATAAACCCCCAACATGGCCCAAAATCAGGGGCATAAGCCCGTTCGGCCAGGGGTGATTCCATGAAGCGTTCCTTTGTGATGTTCGTGATCCTGGCCATGATCGGCGGGCTCATTGCCGGCACCATCGTGCATGGCAGCTTGACGCCAGAAGGGGCCAAGACCGCGGCGGGCTATTTCGACCAGGTCACCAGCATCTTCCTGCGCCTGATCAAGATGATCATCGCGCCCTTGGTCCTCACCACCTTGACCGCCGGCATCGGCCATATCGAAAGCGCCGCCACGGTGGGCCGCATCGGGGCCAAGGCGATGATCTGGTTCCTCACCGCGTCGTTCGTGGCGCTCCTGATCGGCCTTGTGATGGTCAACATTCTGGAGCCGGGCGTGGGCGCCAATGTCGCCCAGGTCGCCAAGTCCGAAGCCGCCCCGCTGGCCCAGGCCCAAGGCCTCACCGGATTCCTGGAGCATCTGATCCCCGCCTCGATCTTCGACGCCATGGCGAAGAACGAGATCCTGCAGGTGGTGGTGTTCTCGCTGTTCGCGGGCATCGCGATTTCGGCGGTGGGCGAAAAGGCCAAGGCCCTGCTGCACATCATCGAACAGGCCGCCACCGTGATCCTCAAGATCACCACTTATGTGATGATGTTCGCGCCCTTCGCCATCTTCGCCGCCATCGCGGGCACCATCTCCACCCAGGGGCTGGGCATCCTGGTCACTTACGCCAAGCTGGTGGGCAGCTTCTATATCTCGGTCTCGATCCTGGTGGGATTGATGGTGCTGGTGGCGTGGGCCGTGGTGGGGCGCCAGATGCCCGCGCTGCTGCGCGCCATCCGCTCGCCCGCGCTGATCGCCTTTTCCACCTCCACTTCCGAAGCCGCGTTCCCGCTGCTATTGGAATCGCTGGAAGCGATGGGCTTCTCGTCGAAGATCGTCAGTTTCGTCCTGCCCCTGGGTTACAGCTTCAACCTGGTGGGATCGACCATGTACTGCACCTTCGCGGCCATGTTCATCGCCCAGGCCT
>JAFECO010000543.1 GCA_018242085.1 Pseudomonadota bacterium | reverse complement strand
GCCTGGGACGCCCAGATATGGGCGAGATGCGTCTTGCCCGAAGCGCCGGGTCCCCAAAGCGCGGCCGCTGGCGCCGACCAGTCGGGCCAACGCTCCAGATAGGCCAGGGCGCGCGCATTGCCGGGCGCTTCGATGAAATCGGCGCGCGTCATGGCATTGCGCGGTTCGAGGGGGAGGACCAGTTGCGAAGACATCAATCGACCGGAATCACGCGGTGCGCCGCCCCGACAGGAGCGCGCGCAAGAAAGAATAAAGATAGGTCGCCGCCGAAAGCGCCGCAAACACGGCGACGGTATAGTTGCCCGCCGTCACCAGCCGCGGCGCCTCCAACTCCAAAGCCAGCAGCAGAAGCACGATCCCAACATATCCGACCAATACGGCCGTCGTGGCCTTGCCGATCATCAAAGGCGCGATGCGCAGCGGCAGGTCCAGCATTTTTGCCAGCAACGCGCCGGCGCCGATCACCAGATCCCGCACGATCACCAGCGCCACCAGCCAGAAAGGCGCCGCGCCCACTTTCAAGAGCGCCAGGAAGCAGAGCAGCATCAGAAGCTTGTCGGCCAGAGGATCGAGCCATGCGCCGGCCTGGGAGGTAAATCCCCAGCGCCTTGCCACATAACCATCGGCCAGATCGCTGAAACCCGCGCCCGCGAATATCACCAGGGCCGCCGTATCATGCTCCGCCAGGATCGCCCAGGCTGCCAGCGGCGCCGCCAGGAGGCGGAAGCCGGACAGCAGATTGGGCAAATGGCGCAACACTACTGACTGCCTCCCGAATTCAATCGCGCGCCCGCCGCCAAGGTCCATTGATCGCCCCGGCCCGACAGCGCCAGCCCCTTTTCGTTGAGGGAATCGCGCAGCTGCGCGGTCGTGCCCATATAGGCGATGGAGAGGCGCGCATAACCCAGATTCATCGCCACCACCTGAACGCCGGTGACATTCTCCGAACCCGACAGGGCCGACTGGATCGCGCCCCATTGATTGAGCGATGCCACTTTCACGTCGGCGATCAGCGTGCCGCGCGCATTCGGATTCACCGCCGAGCGCGATTTCCACATATCGTCCATCGCGGCCAGCGCGGCCTGGGCCGCGGCCGGATAAGTGGTGCCCAATGTCTGGAGCATGGGCACATCGATGCTGGTCTTGGTCGGAGCCGCGCCCTGGCCCAGGCGGCGGATATTCACCGTCACTTTTCCGTTGGCATAGATCGCCTGCACCAACGCGGCCTCGGTGGCTTTGATCTTTGCCGCCGCAGGCGCCACATCGTTCCAGCCGGCATTGTCGAAATTGAGCTGCCCTAGCTCGTCTCCCGCCGCCGGCAGCGAGAAAGGCACAAAGGAATCGTGCGCCGCCGTGAACGCCTGGGTCCAGGGTCCGGTGTTATAGCCGGGCGACATCGGCACCAGCAGAATGCGGCG
>JAFECO010000542.1 GCA_018242085.1 Pseudomonadota bacterium | reverse complement strand
GCTTGAATGCCCGGACGGTCCATCGCGCGATCCGCCAGCAATCCCACCGCCAGGGCGTAGCTGGCGGCATTGTTGTATTTCATGATCATGCGGAAATTGTTCATCGTCAGCAGCGCCGGCCCATTGGCGCCCGCGGGCAGATAGAGCGATGCCATGTCGTCGCCCGTGGGCAAGGCACCGCCGGAATAAAGCGTCACGCCGCGCGCCGACCATTCCGACAAAGGCTTGAGCGTGCCGAGGTCGGCATCCTGATAGGCAAAGTCCTTGGGCAGCGCGACTTCATAGACCCAGGCTTTTCCCGCCTGCCAGCCTTCGCGCTGGAACAGTTGCGCGGTGGAAGCCAGCGCGTCGGCGGTGGAATGCCAAAGATCGATCTTCCCGTCGCCATCGCCGTCGGCGGCATATTTGAAGAAGGTCGAAGGGATGAATTGGGTCTGTCCGAACGCGCCCGCCCAGGACGACACCATCTCAGCAGGCGCATAGTCATTCTGCTGCAGCAGCAAGAGGGCGTTGATCAGTTCCCGCCGCGCGAAGCCCTGGCGGGGCCCGTCATAGGCCTGGGTGGCCAGCGCCGCGAACAGATTATAGCTGCCCAGGTTGCGGCCATAATTGGTTTCCATGCCCCAGACCGCGACCAGGATCTCCTTCGGCACGCCGGTGCGGGCTTCGATATCCGCGAGGAGGGCCGCATTCTCGGCCAGCAGCGACCGGGCGTCATTGACCCGCCGCTGCGACACCGCGCTGTCGAGATAGGCCCAGACCGGCCGCACGAATTCCGGCTGCTCGGCGATGATGGTGTTGATGGTGGCGATGGGGGCGATGCCGGTCATCGCCTTGGCATAGGTCTCGGCCGTCACCCCGCGAGCCAAGGCAGTGGCCTGAAAGTCGCGGATAAAGGCCTGGAACTTTTCATCCCCGCCCGCCAGGGGACGAGGGGCCGGGGCGAGGGTCTGGGCGGCGGGCCGGGACGGGAGAAGGGGAGCGGGGACGGCGGGCCGGGGCCTGGTGGCGCAGGCGGCCAGCCCCATCAGGCTGAGGGCGGCAAAAAGGCGGGCGAAACGGCGCATCCCCTCTTTTACCACCAATTTTGACAATTTTTGGCGGAAATCCGGGGTTTTTCCGCGGTTGACAGGGTTTCTTCCCGCGAATAGCTTCCGCGCCTCTTTGCGGGTGGCCCATGCTGCCTGGTCGACGTCAAAAGGCAGTGTCATGAAGGTTCGCAATTCCCTCCGGTCGCTCAAGAAGCGTGACAAGGACTGCCGCGTCATCCGCCGCAAAGGCCGGGTCTATGTGATCAACAAGAAGAACCCGCGCTTCAAGGCTCGCCAGGGCTAACCCCGTTTAGGGCTAAACCCATTTAATGACATTTGGGCTTGGGGGAGACTAAACTTTTCCTCATGCGAAAACGCGCCCTGATCGCCGC
>JAFECO010000541.1 GCA_018242085.1 Pseudomonadota bacterium | reverse complement strand
GTCACTTCCGTGGTGCCGCCGGAAAGGTCGAGCAGGAATTGCTTGGGCTTGCCGTTGATCGCCACCGGCACCGCCATCAGGTTGCTGCCCGCGACCGGCACCAGCTTGGCGGTGTCGGCCAGCGACGGCAGCTGGCAGGATTGGGCCAAAGCGGGCGATGCGGAACAGAGAAGCGCCGCAAGCGCGGCGAAAGACGAAACGCGCATCCAATCCTCCTCACCAAGCTTTGGCAGTGGGCAACGCGCCGGGGCGGCAAAATTGGTGACAGGAGGGCAAACGGGAGTCAATTGGCGCGGGCGGCGTCCTGGCCGGAAGCGCCGGCCCGTATCACGCCGGATCGGTCTGGCCGTTTGCGGGCGCCACGTCCGCCGGTTGCGTCAACTCTTCCAGGTCGGCGGCGATCTCGGCGGCTTCGCGCAACAGCCGCGCCGCCGATGGAATGCGCCCGGCATCCAATTCAACCTTCGCCAACGCCATCAGCCGCATGGCGGCTTTCGACTTATCGGGTGTGCCGCCGTCGGTCATGGATCCTCTGCGCGATGGGAACGGGATGCGGCGCTGAACGATGGCGCCGCGCACGGTCTGAAGTGTGGAATTTGAAATTCCAAGACGCGCCGTACCCGTTGTGGGTATGAACGGCCCGGCACGGGCGCCCCTTAAGCCCATGGCCGCCCGCGCGGCCTGAAATTTCCCCCGCCGCGCCAGCCCAGATTACCGGGACCGGCAAATTCCGTCTTGACGGCGGCGTATATTTCGATAATTCTGGAAATATAGAAACCGGAGGCGCCCCATGAAACGCTTGCACCTTCACGTCGCGGTTGACGACCTCACCCGCTCCATCGGCTTTTATTCGACCCTGTTCGGCCAAACCCCCACCGTCCAGAAATCCGATTACGCCAAATGGATGCTGGAAGACCCAAAAGTGAATTTCGCCATTTCCGCCAGGGGCGCCGAAGCGGGCGTCGATCATGTCGGCATCCAGGTGGAAAGCACGGGCGAGCTTGCCGAACTGGCCGGGCGGCTGAAAGCGGCGGGCGAAACCACCCGCGACCAGGAAGGCGCCAGCTGCTGCTACGCCAAGTCCGACAAATCCTGGGTCAGCGATCCGTCCGGCCTGCGCTGGGAGACATTTTATACCTTCGGCGAAGCCACCACTTACGGCGAAGACGATGTGCCGGACATGGCGCCCAAGGCGGCATGCTGCGCGCCCAAGCCCGATGCCAAGGCCTGCTGCTGATGGCGCCCGCCAAACTGGCGAAGGCGGTCGAAGGCTTGTCGGCGCTGGCGCATGATGGACGGCTGTCGGTCTTCCGCCTTCTGGTGCGCCATGGGAAAGGCGGCCTGGCGGCGGGCGATATCGCCAAAAAGCTCGATGTGCTTCCCAACACGCTGTCCGCCAATCTCACCGTGCTTGCCAATGCGGG
>JAFECO010000540.1 GCA_018242085.1 Pseudomonadota bacterium | reverse complement strand
GGCCAGCTGTTCGGTGACTTGGGCAATGCGCGCTATCTGGATTATTCCGGCGACATATTGCGCTCCGGCCGGCATCTGCTGGACGTGATCAATTCGGTGCTGGATCTTTCCAAGAGCGAGAGCGGCAAGATGATCCTGGATGTCCGCGACGTGGACATGCGCGAGATCCTGGAAGATTGCGTCACCATGGTGGGCGAACAGGCCAAGGATGCGGGCCTGGATTTCGCCGTGCGCGGGATGGAGGCGGCGTTGCCGCTGCAAGGCGATCCGGCCAAGCTGCGCCAGATTTTCCTCAATCTTCTCTCCAACGCGATCAAATTCACCCCGCGCGGCGGCTATATCTGGGCCGAGGCGCGCCGTACCGCCACCGGTGTCGCGGTGACGGTGGGAGACAGCGGCATCGGCATGTCGCCGGACGATGTGGCGGTGGCGCTGACGCCCTTCGGCCAGGTCGATAACCGGCTGGAGCGGCGCTATGAAGGCGCCGGCCTGGGCCTGCCTCTGACCAAGGCTTTTGTCGAACTGCATGGCGGCATGATGCAGTTCGAAAGCGCGCGCGGCGCGGGCACACGCGTCACGGTGAGCTTTCCGGCGGGCATCGCCCTGGCACAGGCCGGTTAAGCGCCGGCCGCTTTCCCGGCCTCGAAGCGCTGTGCCACATGCTCCTTGGCGGTCTGGATTGCGCGCACGAACCCCACCGGATCGGCGATGCTGGGCGTGGTGACGGCGTCTACGCCCGTGCCTTCGATGCGGATGGTGCCATAGCCGAAGATGCGGCCCAGAAAGCTCTGATTGACTTTCACGCCTTCGATATTGGGCAGGGCGATTTCATTGGTGCGCATCGACAGCACGCCATACTTCTCCACAAAGCGGTGGCTGGTGATCCCCACTTCGACGGTCCATTTGCGGATCATCATCCGCAAGAAGCTGATCAAACCCAAAAGGAACCACAGCCCGATCAATGCGAGCGTCCAGGTCACCGGATTGTTGGTATCGAGAAAATTGGGCTGCCGGCTGGCCCAGCTCAGAAGCGCAATCAGAAGCGCCGCGGGGATCAACAGCTGAAGCCAGGCGCTGAGACTGTAGAGCCAGTGGAAGCGCGCTCGCGCAATCACCGTTTCGCCATCGCCCAGCGATTTGTCGATATAGGACATCAAAGCTCCCACCGCTGCGGAAGCCGATTTCTACGCGATTTTGTCCTATCCGGCCAGCTTTACCGGTCGTGATCCGGCAGCAATACTTCGCGGACACCCTTATGATTGGGCGCGGAGATGACGCCGTCCTGTTCCATGCGCTCGATCAGGCTGGCGGCGCGGTTGTAGCCGATCTGCAGCCGGCGCTGGATGTAGGAGGTGGACGCTTTCTTGTCCCGCGCCACCACGGCCAGGGCCTTGTCATAGAGATCGTCGCCGGATTCGCCATTGCC
>JAFECO010000053.1 GCA_018242085.1 Pseudomonadota bacterium | reverse complement strand
GTTGGTGACGCCGCGCTCGATCCGGTCGGCGATGCGCTCGGCCGAGCCGGTCAGGACCGCCAGTTCGTCGATATGCAGCCGCGCCCGCTTCAGGCGCTCATCCAAGGTGCCGGCCGCTTCGCCGGCGGCGGATTTCAGCGCGCGCAGGCTGGCGCCCGCGCCGGCAATGGCCATGTTGAGTTCGCCGATGGTGCGGCTGAGGCCTTCCTGGCCCTTGCGAACGGCGGCGAGGCGGCGCTCCAACAAGATGCAATAGACCAGCGTGGCGGCCAGCAGGATTTCCAGCGCGATTTCGACATAGAAGGTCATGGTCATGGCAATGTCTCCGGCTAGAGCGCTTTGGAGGCGTCGGTACGTTCGATGGCGGCATCGACGCGGACGGCGACCGAGGAACCGACCCGGCCCATGCGGCCGGTCAGAAGCGGCACGCCGCGGCAACGCAATTCGATCTTGGAATCCGGGTTGGCGCCCAGCATCACGGTCTGGCCGACTTCCAGATTCATCACCTGGTTCAGCGGCATCACCTGCTCGTCGAGAATGGCGTCGATATTGACCTTGGTGGACCAGAGTTCGGTGGCCAGATGGCTTTCCCAGATCGAGTCGCGGCCGAATTTCTCGCCCATGAATTGCTGCAAAAGCAGCTTGCGGATGGGTTCCAAGGTGGCATAGGGCAGCAGCAATTCGGTGCGCCCGCCACGGTCTTCCATGTCGATCCTGAGCTTCACCAGGATCGCGGCATTGGCAGGGCGGGCAATGGCGGCAAAACGGGGATTGGTCTCCAGGCGGTCGAGCGAGAAATTCACCGGCGCCAAAGGCTCGAAGGCGGCGCACATGTCCTGCAGAATGACTTCCACCATGCGCTGAACCAGGGTGCGCTCGATGGTGGTGTAGGGGCGGCCTTCGATGCGCATGGCCGAAGAACCGCGGCGCCCGCCCAGAAGCACGTCCACGATGGAATAGATCAGGTTGGAATCGACCGTGAAGAGGCCGTAATTGTCCAACTCCTCGGCATGAAACACCGACAGGATGGCGGGCAGGGGAATGGAATTGAGATAGTCGCCGAAGCGGATCGAGGTGATCGAATCCAGGCTGACTTCGACATTGTCCGAAGTGAAATTGCGCAACGACGTGGTCATCAGCCGCACCAGGCGGTCGAAGACGATTTCCAGCATCGGCAGGCGTTCATAGGACACCAACGCCGAGTTGATGATGGCGCGGACGCCCGACTTGTCCTGCATCTGGTCGGAATTGACGTCGAAGCCCAGGAGGGAGTCGATTTCATCCTGATTGAGAACGCGCTCGGCGCCGCCACCGCCGTCCATCGGCAAGTCGGCGGCGACGGCGATCTCGGTCGCGACATCGGGCGGCGGCGTTTCGTCGGCCATGGGAAATCCCGTTATTGGATAATCATTTGCTTGAGGAGAACGTCGCGCACCTTGTAGGGCGCGGCGGAGGCATTGACCCGGCGCAGCAGCTCTTCCTTGAGCCGGAGCACGCCTTCCGAGCCTTTGAGGTCTTCGACCCGCAATTCGCGCAGATAGGATTGGAACTGGTCGACCAGGCGCGGCATCAGGGCCGTCATGCCGGTCTTTTGCAGCTCATTGTCCATTTCCAGGGACAGCGACAATTTCAGATAGGCGGGGGTGCCGTCGCTGCTTTGAATATTGACCAGAATGTCCGGCACGTCGCTGAACGCCACTTCCGGCGGGGTGAGTGGCGGCGCCTCCGCCACTTTTTCATGCTCCGCGCCATGCGGCTTCAGGAGAAAGAAGTATGCGCCTGCACCGCCGCCGCCCAGCACCAGAACCAGCGCGGGCACGGCGATCATCAGGATCTTCTTGGTGAGAAAACGCTTCAGGCCCTTTTTGGGCGCGGCTTCGCCTTCACCTGTGGCTTCGGCGTTTTCGCCATCGGCCTCGGCATCGGGCTCTTTATCCTTCTTCGCCATCTCAGCGTCCCAGCTCTCTTCACCGGGCGAAGGTAGGCAAACGTGGTTAAGGAGCGGTTGAAATTGCCCAGGCCGGCGTCTTCAACCCGGCAAGTTTTTCCGCCCGCCGTCACGGGCACGCGTAAAAGCCAATAAAAACGGGCCTTTCACGCTGGCACGGCGGCTGCACATGTTGGCGGGCGGACCAGAAGGGATCCGTTGAGCCATGGATAATTCACTTCTTGTTAGTCTTTCGCATCAGCTCGCGGCCTATCGATCGATGGACGTGATCGCGAACAATATCGCCAATGCCTCCACGCCGGGCTTCAAGCGCGAGAGCGCGAAATTCGAAGAATATATAACGTATGTGCGCCCCTCCGAGACCCAGACCGGTCCCCAGGCGCTGAGCTTCGTGAAAGATGCGGGCGCCGTGCGCGATCTGGGCCAGGGGGAATTGAATTCCACCGGCGCGACGCTCGACTTCGCCATCAACGGCAAGGGCTTTTTCGCGGTGCAGACGCCGGCGGGCATCCGCTATACCCGCGACGGCCATTTCAGCCTCAACCAGGACGGCCAGCTGGTCACTTCGGACGGCTATGCCGTGCAGGGCGATGGCGGCGCCATCACCATCACGCCGGATGACGGCAATGTCAGCGTGGGCGCCGACGGCACCATCTCCAGCATCATCAACGGCGCCGCCAATCAGATCGCCAAGTTGCAGGTCGTCACCTTTCCCGACGAGCGCGCCATGATCAAACAGGGCGCCAATCTTTATTCGACCACCCAGGCGGCGCGGCCTTCCACCGAATCCACGGTGGCCCAGCGCATGCTGGAAGGCTCCAACGTCAAGCCGGTGATCGAGATCAGCCACATGGTCGAAGTGATGCGCGCCTATGAAATGACGGCGACGATGACCAATTCCCAGGAACAGCTCATGCGCCAGGCGATCGACAAGCTTGGCAGCATGCCGAATTAGGAGACCTGACCAATGCGCGCACTTTCGATCGCATCCACCGGCATGGCGGCTCAGCAGACCAATGTCGAAACCATCGCCAACAATCTGGCGAACATGAACACCACCGGCTTCAAGCAGCAGCGGGCGGAGTTCCAGGACCTGCTCTATCAGAACATCCAGACCCCCGGCGCCCAGACCTCGGATCAGGGCACTTACGCGCCCAACGGCATTCAGATCGGCGCCGGTGTCCGCACCGCCGCCATCTATCGCGTCACCACCCAGGGCGATTTGCAATCCACCAGCAATCCCTATGACGTGGCAATCCAGGGTTCGGGCTATTTCCGCATCCAGCAGGCCGACGGCACCGATGCCTATACCCGTTCGGGCAATTTCTCGCTTTCGCCCCAGGGCCAGCTGATCACCCAGGACGGCCTGGTGGTGCAGCCCGGCATCGCCATTCCGGCCAACACGCTCAATGTGCAGATCAACGCGCAGGGCCAGGTCAATGTCACGGTGGCGGGCAACAACACGCCCCAGACCGTGGGCCAGCTGGAGCTGACCCGCTTTCCCAACGAAGCGGGCCTGAACGCGATCGGCAACAATCTGCTTCTGGAAACTCCGGCTTCCGGCTCGCCCCAGGCGGGCGTGCCCGGCTCGACCGGCTACGGCACCGTGCAGCAGGGCTATCTGGAAACCTCCAACGTCAATTCGGTGGACGAGATCACCGCCCTGATCACGGCGCAGCGTGCTTATGAAATGAATTCCAAGGTGATCAGCGCGGCCGACCAGATGCTGCAGCAGACCGCCCGCCTGGGAGGCCAGTGATGCAACACGCAATGATCCGCAAAATCGCAATCGCTTTGACGCTCCTGCCCATGCTGGCGGGACCGGCCTTCGCCGAAACCGGCGTGCGCATCGTGGTTCCCGCGCACGATATCGCCCGCGGCCAGACCATCATGGACAGCGACCTCACCTTCAGCACCGTGCCGGGCACGGCGCTGATGGCGGGCACCGTCACGACTTTCGCGGCGGTCAAGGACATGGAAGCGCGCCGCATGCTGCATGCCGGCGAGGCCTTGCGCACCGACGATGTGCGCCGGCCCGTGGTGGTGACCAAAGGCCAGACCATCACCATGCTGTTCCGCGCGCCGGGCGTGGAATTGACCGCGATGGGCCGCGCCATGGGCGAAGGCGGGGTGGGCGACACCATCACCGTCCAGAATCCCTCGTCCTTCCGCATGATCATCGGTGTGATCAGTGCTCCGGGCACTGTCACGGCCACCGGCCCCGCTTCACCTTTTCCCGCCCAGCGCACCGCCCGCAACTAGGATTTGAGCCATGCACAGCCTGATCAAGCTTTCCGCCGTGACGCTTCTGGGTGCCGCCCTGTGCGGCTGCTCGGCGCTGGACCGCATCGAAAATATCGGCGAGGCGCCGAAGCTGGCGCCGGTGGGCAATCCCGCCGACAGCCAGATCGTCGCCGCGATCCCCGCGACGCCGCCGATCAGCCATGAAGGCAATTCGCTTTGGCAGCCGGGCGCCAAGACCTTCTTCCAGGATCCGCGCGCCAGCCATGTCGGCGATGTCATCACCGTGAATGTCTCGGTCGCCGATGCCGCCAAGCTGCAGAACAGCACCACCCGTTCGCGCACCAATTCCGACAATGCCAACATGACCAACATGTTCGGTTTGGAAAATGCGCTGCCCAAGGGGCTCGATCCCACCAGCCTGGTGAAGATGGGCTCGGACATGTCCAATGTCGGGTCGGGTTCGGTGAACCGTCAGGAAAGCATCAACATGACCCTGGCGGCGCTGGTGGCGCAGATCCTGCCCAACGGCAATCTGGTGATCTCCGGCCACCAGCAGGTGCGCGTCAACAACGAGCTGCGCGACATGCGGGTCTCCGGCATCGTGCGCCGCGAAGACATCACCCAGAGCAATACCGTCGATCTCGACCAGATCGCCGAGGCGCGCATTTCCTATGGCGGCCAGGGCACGGTGAGCGACATGCAGCAGCCGCGCTACGGCAGCCAGCTGTTTGACATCATAATGCCTTGGTAGTTTTCTGATTGCCCCCTCCGGCCTTCGCACCTGATCGGTGCTACGGCCACCTCCCCCGCCAGCGCGCTACGCGCGCGCAGGGGAGGCGGACCTGAGAATGCTTCAACAATTGCTAGGTCGTCTTGATCCCGGCTTTCTTCCCCCGCGCGGCGAAGCCGCTGGCGGGGGAAGATGTCTTCTGAGGGCTTGCCCGAAGAAGACAGATGGGGGCAATAAAGCCTAATCGTCGCGATAAACTTTTTCGCGGCGCTCGTGGCGTTCCTGCGCTTCAATGGAGAGCGTCGCGATGGGGCGCGCGTCCAGGCGCTTGAGGGAAATCGGCTCGCCGGTTTCCTCGCAAAAACCGTAAGAGCCGTCCTCGATCCGGCGCAAGGCGGCGTCGATCTTGGCGATCAATTTTCTCTGGCGGTCGCGGGTGCGCAGTTCCAGTTGACGTTCGGCCTCGGTGGACGCGCGGTCGGCCAGATCGGCATGCGGAATGGTTTCCGCCTGGAGGTTCTGGATGGTCTCGCGACTTTCCTTGAGGATTTCTTCCTTCCAGTTGTTCAGCTTGCGGCGAAAATATTCCCGCTGCTTCTCATTCATGAAGGGTTCGTTTTCCTGCGGCCGGTAGTCGGCCGGGATCTGGATTCCCATGCGCACTCCCTAAACCAGCAAGGCACGGGCCTTTGTGCCTTGGTGGGCCGGGGTTATAGCGACCGGCCCAACCGCCAGCAATCGTAATCGCGGGGCCCCAAAAGTGATGCACACTTAAAGCAATGTTGTGCCGATTTCGCGCCCCATCGCGAAATATACCGTTTACTTTCAAATGGTTGTGAAGGCCCGAAAAGAAGCGTCCCGCGCTGGAACTTTCACGCTTTCGTCATGTTGCAGCGCCCATTTCCGCAGAATCAGTCCGGCTGGAACAATGGGTCGGGACCGAAGCGGTTGGCGCCCGATGTGCCGCGCGTGCAGAACCAGATCAACAGCAGGATCGCGCCCACCAGCGGCACGAACGCGATCCAGTACCACCAGCCGGAACGATCGGTGTCATGCAGGCGGCGCACCGTGACGCAGATCGCCGGCAGGAAATTCGCCAGCGCAAACAGCCACAGCAGCGCGCGGCCCAAACCGAATGGAATCAGCGCCCAGCAGAATATCGTGATCACGCACTGAAAAAGGACGAAGAACCAATATTCCGAACGCGCCGCGCGCCCGGAAAATGTCGTGTAGTTGGCATAGCAGGACCGGACGGCTTGTCCGAAGGTCATGCCGCCGGTTCCTTGAACTGGGTGTTGTGCTTGGGAAACCATTCATAGCCCCTCAGCATGTAATTCCAGTACAATACCGGCAGGAAATATTTCTTGATCCACCAGCCCAGCCAGCGCTGCCGGCCCGGATCGAGAAGCGGCAAGGTCGGCGTGACTTTGCCGCCGTAAATGAACTCCGCCATGATGGCTTTGCCATTGGCGGTGGTGAGCGGGCAGGACGCATACCCGTCATATCCATTCTCGACCGCCGCGCCGTGCATCAATTTCAGAATGTTGCGGACCACCACGGGCGCCTGCTTGCGCACCGCGGCGGCGGTTTTGGAGTTGGGCGTGCTGGCGACATCGCCCAGGGAGAAGATGTTGGCATGGCGGACATGCTGCATCGAGTTCTGGTTGACTTCGACCCATCCGGCGGCATTGGCCAGCGGGCTCGATTTGATCGCGTCCGGCGGCGATTGCGGCGGGGACACATGCAGCATGTCGTAGGGCACCTGGATGCGCTGACCCTGTTTTTCGCCGCCGACAATCTCGAAACTCGCGATTTTGGCCTTTGAATCCACGGCGACCAGATTGTGCTGATAGGAAATCTTGACGCCGCAGGCCTCGGCGACCTTGACCAGTTGCCGCGCGAAAAAGGGCACGCCGAAAATCACGGGCGCATGGACATAATATTCGACGTCGACCCGGTCGCGGATGCCCCGGCGTTTCAAATCGTCGACCGTCAGGTACACGATCTTCTGCGGCGCGCCTGGGCATTTGAAGGGCAAGGGCGGCTGCGTGAACACCGCCCTGCCGCCGGGCTTGAGCGACTGGATGCAGTCCAGGGTGTAGGTGGCATGGATGGGCGAATAATTGCTGCACACCCCGTCATGGCCCAGCGCCGCGGAGAGGCCCTCGACTTTGTCCCAATCCAGCTTCAGGCCGGTGGCGACCACCAGATAATCATAGGTCAATGTTTCGCCGGTGGAGAGCGTGACACTGTTGGCGTCCGGCGCGAATGTGTTGGCCGATGCCGCGATGCGCGTCACGCCCGGTGGAATCAATGTGTCGGTGCTGCGGCGCGTCTTGTCCATGTCGAACAGTCCGGCGCCGACCAGGGTGAAGGCCGGCTGGTAATAATGCGTATCGCTGGGTTCGACGATGGCGATGTCGCCCGCCGGAACGCCGTGCCGCTGCAAGCTGGCCGCGACCGTGATGCCCGCCGCGCCGCCGCCGATGATCAGAATTTTGTGATGACTTGCCATGACCCGCGCCCCCGCTTTTTTTGAAACTGGACTGAACCGATTGGCGATCCCCGCCGGGACATTAGAGAAGTTCCCGCCGAAGAAAAGGCGGGGTTGCCTTCACGGATCGGCGCGGGGCCGCAAGCGGCTGATAATGCACATTGTTTCGGGTGCATCGGCCGGGTGCCGCGCCGCTATCTCTTCGCCGCTTGAGAAGGGCCTGCGCGTGGAAAGCCTGTCTTAGAGTCTGTTGACCGGCAGCTTCAGATAGACCTGGCCATTATCGTCATGCGGCGGCATCCGGCCGGCCCGGATATTGACCTGCACCGAAGGCAGAATGAGTGCCGGCATTGCCAGCGTCTTGTCGCGCGCTTGCCGGGCCGCCACGAATTGCTCCTCGCCGATGCCGTCATGGATATGAATATTGCTGGCGCGCTGTTCGGCGACAGTCGTGCGCCAGGCATAATGGTCCCGGCCGGGGGCCTTATAATCATGGCACATCCACAAAATGGTCTGGGGCGGCAGGGACAGGATGCGTTTTATCGAGCGATATAAATCGCGGGCATTCCCGCCCGGAAAATCCGTTCTGGCGGTGCCATAGTCGGGCATGAAAAGCGTGTCGCCCACAAAGACATTGCCTTCGATCCTGTAGCTGACGCAGGCGGGCGTGTGACCCGGCGTATGCAGCACCTCGATACGCAAACCGCCCACGGCAAGAACATCGCCATCCTTCAGCAGCCGGTCGAACGGTGTGCCGTCGCCGGTGACGTCGCCTGCATTGAAAATGGGTGCGAATGTTTTTTGCACCTGAACGATATGCTCTCCAATGGCGATTTTCGCGCCGGTGAGG
>JAFECO010000539.1 GCA_018242085.1 Pseudomonadota bacterium | reverse complement strand
CCAGGCGGATGTGATCGCGCTGGCCAATATCCTCACCGGCTGGAGCCTGGATCCGCGGGCGCTGTCCGGCTTCGGATTTTTTCCCAACCGGCATGAGCCCGGCCCGCAGATTTTGCGCGGCAGGCGTTACAATGACGATCTGCGCGGCGGCATTCAGGCGGTGCGCGATCTGGCGCATGACCCCCATACCGCGCATCACATCGCCACCAAATTCGCCACCTATTTCATCGCCGACCAGCCATCGCCGCAATCGGTGGCGCGGCTGGAAAGTGTGTTCAACAAGACCGGCGGCAATCTCAAGGCGCTGGCGATGGCGGCGGTGGAAGATCCGGCCGCCTGGGTCCCGGCGCCCGCCAAGATGCGTTCGCCGGTCGAATATGTGACGGCCGGATATCGGCTTCTGGGTTTGCCGCGCGGCGGCAATGCCGCGCAGCAGATCCGCGCCGCCATGGGCAGCGCCCGCAACATGGGAGAATTTCCCATGACCGCGTCCTCGCCCAATGGCTGGCCGCTGGTGTCGGAGGCCTGGACGGGTCCCGATGCGGTGCTTACCCGCATTGAATGGGCCAAGCAGGTGGGCGCGCGCATGCCGCCGGACTTCAATGTCGCTTCGGTGGCCGATGCCGGGATGGGGCCGCTTCTGGCGCCGGCGACCCGCACCGCCATGGCACGGGCCGAAAGCCAGGGCGACGCCTTGGCGCTTTTGCTCGCAAGCCCCGAATTCCAGCGCAGGTGACACATGCATTTTGATCGGCGCAGCTTTGTGACATCCGCCGCCGCGATGAGCGCGGCAGCGGTCTTCGATGCCAAAGCCCGTTTCGCGTTCGCCGCCACACCGGACGACCGGCGGTTGGTGGTGGTGATCCTGCGCGGCGCGCTGGATGGGCTGGCCGCCGTGCCGCCGCATGGCGACAAGGATTACGCCGATGCACGCGGCGCGCTCGCACTGCCGACACAAGGCACCGGCGCCATCCATGACCTGGACGGCTTCTTCGGCCTCAATCCCGCGCTCACCAATCTCAAGGCGCTTTACGATGCCCGGCAGCTGGTGGTGTTTCACAATATCTGCTCGCCCTATCGCGACCGTTCCCATTTCGACGGCCAGAATGTGCTGGAAGCGGGCGGCACCAGCCCGCATCTGTTGCAGGATGGCTGGCTCAACCGCGCGCTTGTTCCCATGGGGCTGGCGAATGGCGATGGGGCCCTGGCCATCGCTCAGACGCCGCCCCTGATGTTGTCGGGCAAAGTGCAGACCGCGAGCTGGATGCCGGCGGTGCTGCCCGCGCCGGACGAATTGTTCCTCTCTCAAGTGCGCGCGCTTTATGCCGGCGATGCGGTGCTGCAAGCATCGCTATCCAGCGCGCTGGCGCTTCAGGCCTCGGCGCAGAGCGCGATGGACGATCCCGCGTCGAACAACATGCCGCGAGGCAA
>JAFECO010000538.1 GCA_018242085.1 Pseudomonadota bacterium | reverse complement strand
GGCGGTTGATGCAGTGGGGCGTGGTTCTGATGGTGGCGCTGGGCGGCGCGCTGGGATCGCTGGCCCGCTATTTCGTGGCGGGCGCGGTGCAGCCGGCCTGGTGGCCGGGATTTCCGTTCGGAATTTTTGTGGTCAATATCACCGGCGGGCTGATGATGGGCCTGATCGCGGGACTGGCGGCGCTGAAGCTCAATCTGACGCCGGAGATGCGCGCCTTTCTCACCACCGGCATCCTGGGCGGCTATACCACTTTTTCCACCTTCTCCTTGGATAGCGCGATGCTGATGGAGCGGGGCGCCTACGCCCAGGCGGGTGCTTATATCACCGGCTCCGTCGTTCTTTCGATTTTGGCTCTCTTCGCGGGGCTTTGGCTGGTGCGGGCCGTTTATGCCTGAACAACGCATCATTGCCGATGACGATGACGGGATCCGCGTCGACCGCTGGTTCAGCCGGCATTTCCCGGCCCTGACCCATGGCCGTCTGGAAAAGCTGCTCCGCAAGGGCGAGGTGCGGGTGGATGGCAAGCGCGCCAAATCCGCCGACCGCGTCGCCGCAGGCCAGGTCATGCGCCTGCCGCCGCAGGTGATCCATGACAAGGTGGAAGAACGGGTAAAGCCCGCGCCGGTGATCAAGACATCGCGCCGGCTCGAAGACGCGATTCTTTACATGGACAAGCATCTCATCGTCCTGAACAAGCCTTCGGGCCTGGCCACCCAGGGCGGTTCCGGGCTGAAGGAGCATGTCGATGGCATGCTCGACCAGCTGAGTTTTGAAAAGAACACGCGGCCCAAGCTGGTGCACCGGCTGGATCGCGACACATCCGGCGTGCTGCTGGTGGCGCGCACATCGCAAGCCGCCGCGGGATTGTCCCGCGCTCTGGCCAGCCGCGATGCGTCCAAGGTTTATTGGGCTCTGGTCAAAGGCGTGCCCAAACAAAAGCATGGCATCGTCAAGGCGGCCCTGGCCAAGGAAGGCGTTCGCGGCAAAGGCGAGCGCATGACGGTGAGCGAAGACGACGACGCGAAATTCGCTCTGACCGAATATGCCGTGATGGGACAGGCGGGGCAGGAATTCGCCTGGGTCGCGGCGCGCCCCGTCACCGGCCGCACCCATCAGATCCGCGTCCATCTGGCCAGCCTGGGCACGCCCATCGTGGGCGATTTCAAATATGGCGGCGCCGATGCCAAGGGCAAAGGCGCCATTGCCGACAAGCTGCATCTGCACGCCCGCTCCATCGACATTCCGCGTCCCGACGGCGGGCGCCTGCAAGTCACGGCGCCTTTGTCGCCGCACATGGCAAAAAGCTGGGAGCTGTTGGGCTTCGATGCCAACGACAAGCGCGATCCTTTTCCCGCCCGGAAGAAAAAGCCGTGAAGCGTTTCTACAAGACCGTCACGGTGGATGAGACATCGGATGGATTCCGTTTCCTGCTG
>JAFECO010000537.1 GCA_018242085.1 Pseudomonadota bacterium | reverse complement strand
CTCGACCTGCCCTCCATCGCCAAGCCCAGCTGATCGCAGCATGCGCATGACATTGCATCCGGCCGAAGGCCGCCCCGCTACGCCCTGGAAGAACGGCAAAGGCGTGACACGGGAGATCGCGGCTTTTCCCTTGGGCGCGACGATCGATACGTTCGAATGGCGCGTCAGCATCGCGGATGTGAGCGCGGGCGGCGCCTTTTCGAATTTCCCCGGCATCGACCGGCTTCTTGCGGCCCTCGACGGAACGATCCGGCTTCAGATCGGCGGCGAAGCTCCGGTCACGCTCATTCCAGGAAACAATCCCGTCGCCTTTGCCGGCGACATCCCCTGCCGGGCGGATATTCCCGATGGTGCCGCAAGAGACTTGAATGTGATGACCCGGCGCGGATGTTTCATGTCCCGGATGACCCTGGTCGAAGCGGACGGCCTGTTCCGCTTTCCGGAAAATGCAAGCGCAGTGATCCTTGTGGCGCTGTTCGACCTCAGCATCCGGATCGCGGAAACGGTTATCGCCTTGAAGCCGCTCGATGCCGTCCGGTTCGATCCGCCGCTGCCGGGCGAGGCAAGGCTGCATTGCGACCGTTCCCAGGCCGGGCGCAAAGGCCTCTACATCATCGCCTTGTTTCAAGAGCGGATCGCGATGCGCGACCAGACGTCCTGAATCTCGGCAATAATCATTCGCGGAAAAACCGCGCGGATCGCGCAAAATGCGGAATAGAGGCTTTTTCTCCACCGTGCAGGAATCGAAATACAGATTGACGCGGAGGCGGCACAGGCGTTTAATTTTTTCGCGGTTGAGAGTGTTTTCGCCTGCTCGTCGCGTGCTTCTCGGGTGTAGCGTGGTTATAGATCCTTGGGGATCGCCATCGCGAGGTCTGTTGGACAGACCAGCTTCGCCCCGATGAACCCCCCGGACAGCGCACTTCGCTTCGCCGCGCGGGTAGAAACTTTCGCAGGAGGTTCCACATGGAAAGCACGCCACCGGCGATAAGATCCAGGCCCCTTCTGAAAGGGGCCAACGGTTCCTTGAAAAAGAACCGCCGCAATACAATTGAATCGTACGCGAAACGGGAGAAATCCCGAACAGAGTATCCGGCTTGATGCCGGAAGAGACAGATAAGACGTTGACCTAAGCCGCTGACACGGCGCCGGTTAAAAAGGGTGACACCCTTCGGTTTACACCCTCGAACCAGAAATGGTTCGGGGGTGTAAACTTTTGGGGGAGTCGCAGCCTTGCGCGCCTGATTTCAACGACAATGGGAATAAATCCTGGGTTCCGCCGGTAATATCCGCGACATCCGGGGCGTTGACCTTGCCCTGAGAAAGGAGAAGGTTCCACGCCATGACAGGCTTCCGCCGCGCCGCCGTCTGCCTCGCGCTTGCCGCGATGATGCTGCGCGCGCTGATGCCCGCGGGCTGGATGCCCAATCCGGC
>JAFECO010000536.1 GCA_018242085.1 Pseudomonadota bacterium | reverse complement strand
CGGCAACAAAGGATTTTCCGGCCAATTGTGCCGGGGATAGCGGCCGCGCATGTCCCGCCGCGCATCGGCCCAGGCGCCGCGCCAGAAACCCGCAATGTCGGCTGTCAGCGCGATCGGCCGTCCCGCCGGCGATAATAACGCAAGCCGGAGCGGCACCCGCCCGCCCGCAAGCTTGGGCGTTTCGGCCAGGCCATAGAAATGCTGGGCGCGTGCGGCGGCGATGGGCACCGGTTCGGTGTAATCCACCGGCGCCCGCCCGCCGGGAAGGGGCAGATGCGTGGGCAATTCCTTGTCGAGCCGGCTGCGCAGCGGCCATTCCAACCGGTTTATCAGAAGAGTGCCAAGATCAAGGGCCACAAGATCGGACAGCCGCGTCAGTCCAATGAGATGTGGTCCGAGCCAATCCGCAAGAGTTGCGATCAGGCTTTCGTCATCCGAAGCGGGCCAGATGTCGCTTTCCAGCCCATGCATCAGTTTGAGGCGCGCCTGCAGGTTGCGCGCGTCTTCCGTCCAAGGCAGATGCGACGGGTCGTTCCGCACCGCTTCCAATAAAGCCGCGACTGCATCCGCCGCATCCGGGGGCGCAGAGCTCTCTTCCAGCACAAGCGCGCCAAAACGCTTTCTGCGCCGGGCCAGAATGCTGCCGGTGACGGGATCAAGGCTTGTCTCCACTGTCTCCTTTATCCGCGCGGCGAGTGTGGCCGGCAGATCCGCGATATTCAGCGGCGCCGCCATACGGATGAGCGGCGATGTTTTCATCTCCAGCGCCGCCACCGCGAGCAGCCCTGCTTTCGCAAGCGGATCGATCACCGGCAGCCTGGCGCCGCCACCGCCCGCAAGGCGGAAACTGCCGATTTCGCCCCGCCGTTGCGCCAGCCGGTCTGGAAAAGCGGCCGCGATCAGCGGCGCCGGATCGCCCGTGGCGGCGCGCTCCGCGCCGATGCCGAGCCGCGTGCGATACTGCCGCGCCGCCTGGCGGATACCGTGGATCGCATTCCGGTCAATGCCTGCGGCAATAGAGGGATCGGCGATTGCTTCCAACCGGGTCATGATATCGGCTGGCGTCTCCATACCGGCGCGCAGAGGATCGCGCCCTTCCAGCAGCGCGGCGATATCGCAGGCGCGCGCAACCTCTCCACTTTCTTCCACCGCCAGCATCATCGCGGCCAGACGCGGATGCGCGCCCAAGATGCTCATCCGTTTCCCAAGCGGCGTGATGCCGCCCGCGTCATCCATCGCGCCGAGATCGGCAAGCAACGCGCGGGCCGCGGCCAGCGGGCCTTCGGGCGGCGCATCCGGAAAAGCCAGTTCACCCGGCGGCGTGCCCCAGGCCGCGCAATCCAGCACCAGGCCGGACAATTCCGCATCCAGAATTTCCGGCCGGTCGTAAGCGCGCAGGCCCCGTTGGGCCGCTTCCGTCCAAAGCCGGATGGCCAGGCC
>JAFECO010000535.1 GCA_018242085.1 Pseudomonadota bacterium | reverse complement strand
GCCGCCGGGCCGCGTCACCGCATCGATGTTTTCCCGGGCACCGAGCATGGCTACTGCTTCAGCAATGGCCGTTGCTATCATCCGGATGCCGCGGAAGCGACCTGGGCCAAACTGTTCGATCTCTGGCAGCGAACCCTGGCATGATGGCCGCCTCACCTTACAACGGCCTTGTCGTGGTCGAGGCGATATCGGACGAAGCGGCGGACGCGCTGGTATTGGCGGCCGGGATGGCCGGCCGCATCCTGGCCGATCTGGGGGCCAAGGTGATCCGGATTGCGGGACGGGACCGGGGCTTCGATCCCGCGCTGGACATTTTTCTTGGCGCCGGAAAGGAACATAGAACCGGCGCGGATACACGCTCCATTCCCCGCAATGTGGATGCAATGATCGCGGATGCCGCCTTGGTGGCGCAAATCGGCCGCGCCAACTGCCCGCCGCTTTGCGCCGTCCTGTCGATGTTCGGGGGCACGCAATTCGGCGCCGGCCCGAAAGCCAGCGCTTTCACCATCTCCGCGCTTGGCGGCCTTCTGGCGATGGTGGGCGAGCCGGATCGCGAGCCGCTCAAGCTGGGAGGGCAGCAGGAAGCTTTTTCCTTGGGTCTCAGCGTCTATAGCGGACTTGCCGCCGCTCTTGCCGCCAAGGATCAATCGCAGCGCACGATACAGGCGAGCTTGCTGGAGACCATCATCTGGCTGAACTGGAAGGCGCTGCCTCTCGACGCGCATACCGATGCGTTGCCCAGCCGGGCCGGCCGCGAGGGCGAATGGCAGATATTGCGCTGCAAGGACGGCTATGCCGCCCTCGTCTATCAGGAACCGGAATGGCCGCGATTGAAACAGGCCTTGTCCGACCCGCGGCTCGAGGCGGAGAAATTCGCCACCCGCCCGTCACGCCTCCTCCACGCCACCGAACTGGCCGAGGTCATCGAGAGCTGCTTTCAAGGCATGTCCCGCACGCAAATCCAGGCGCTGGCGAAATATCACCGCCTGCCGCTTGGCCCGGTATGGAGCCTGGAAGAAGCGCTTCTGGATCCGCACAATCTCGCCCGCGATCTGTTCGGGCCCCTGAAAAATGCGGCGCCGGGGGCCAAGGCGCCCAAGCTTCCGATCGGATGGACCGGTGGGGGAATACGGCATCAGACGGAAGAAAACGGCAATGCCATTGCTGACTGACTGCCGGGTATTGGATCTGGGCATCATCACGGCGGGGGCGGCAACCGGCGCGCTTTTGGCGGATATGGGCGCGGACGTGATCAAAGTGGAATCGCCCACCTATCGCGATCCGTTTCGGGTCCTGGGGAGCGACGCCAAAGACCAGGTGCCGCCTCTCTTTCGCGCCACCAACCGCAACAAGCGGGCCATCAGCATCGACCTGAAGCGGCAGGACGGCAAGGACATCTTCCTGCGCCTGGTGCGCAATTGCGATGTGGTGATCGAGAATTTCCG
>JAFECO010000534.1 GCA_018242085.1 Pseudomonadota bacterium | reverse complement strand
CGGCCTCATGCTTCGACAAGCTCAGCATGAGGGTGCTTGGCCCTTATCGCCGCCTCAGCCGCGCCGCATAGAAGCCGTCCATTCCGCCAATATCGGCAAGATGACACGGCAAGGTACGTAAGTCGCCGTCGGCGCTGATCCATTCGCCGTGTCCGAACACATCCTCCGCCGCGAGCGGCAAGCGGGAAAATTCCGGATGCGCCGCGAGAAAGCCCGCGACCTGCTCTTCGCCTTCCTCGCGCTCCAGCGAACAGACGGCGAAAATCAGCAGCCCGCCCGGCTCGACCATGGCACTGGCGCTTTCCAACAGATCATAAGCCAGCGACGCCTGGGCGGTGACATCGGCGGCGCCTTTGATCCAGGGCAGATCGGGATGACGGCGGATGGTGCCGGTGGCGGTACAGGGCGCGTCCAGCAACACCAGGGGCGCTGTGCCTTGAAAGTCGCGGACATCGCTTTCCACCACGTCCGCTTTCAATCCCATGCGCGCCAGATTCTCGCGAATGCGCGCCGCGCGGGTCGCGTCCAGCTCCACCGACGTGACGTCCGCGCCTCGCGCGGCCAGCTGCAACGTCTTGCCGCCCGGCGCGGCGCACAGATCGATCACCCGCTTGCCCGCCACATCGCCCAGAAGAATCACCGGCAAAGTTGCGGCCACATCCTGCACCCACCAATTACCGCCGGCGAAACCGTCCAGCTCTTCCACCCGCGCGGCGTCACCGATACGCCGCGACAGGCCCAACGTCGCGATGCCTTGCGGCGCGGCGATGCCATCCTGTTTCAATGTGATGTCCAGCGGCGCTTCCCGGCCATGGGCTGCGGCGATGGCATGCGCGGTCTCATCGCCATACTGTGCGTTCCAGCGTGTCCACAGCCAATCCGGCGTGTTCAGGCGGGGCGCATCCAATGCGGCCAGCACCGCTTCGCCTTCCCGCGACATCCGCCGCAGCACGGCATTGATCAGCGATTTGAAATGCACCGCCTTGCCGTCGGCGGCGGCCAGATTGTTCGCCGCGTCCACCGCCGCATGCGCCGCGCCTTTCAGGATCAGAAGCTCGCACGCGCCCAGGAGCAGAATTTCCGTCGCCGCGCCCGCCTTGTGCGGCGCCAAGGGCTTGGGCACGAAATGCCGGATGGTGGCGTCCAGCGCGCCGAAATGGCGAAGGCTCTGGCTGGCCAGCGCGCGCGCAAATCCCGCATCGCGGGGCGCAAGATTTTTCAGCGCGTCCAGCTGGGTATCCAGCGGGCGGCGCTGGCGCAGCACTTGGGACAGGATGGAAAGCGCGGCTTTGCGCGCAGCCAGCCCTGCGCGATCCCCCGCGGCGTGGCTCATCCCCAGGGACCAGCGGCAGGACGCTCTGGAACACCTGCCATGGCGCGAAGCCGCGCAATGCGCTCTTCGGTGGCCGGGTGGCTGGCGAACAAGCCGCTCAATCCGCCATGCA
>JAFECO010000533.1 GCA_018242085.1 Pseudomonadota bacterium | reverse complement strand
GCGATCGTGATTGTTCTGCGAGGCGAGGATCGCGGCCAGGGCGACGAAGCCGATGCCCGCGGCGATGGCGGCGCCATTGTCATTGTCGTGGTAGCGATAATCGCGCACCGGGATCGGACGATTGACCGGCGCGGCATTGGCGGCGGAGGCGAGCGTGGCGCCCAGCAACGACAGCGCCAAAACGGAACTGATCAAGCGTTTCATGATTTGCTCCTTCTTCGTCTTTTGGATGCCGAAGCATCTTGGGAAGGAGAATGCGCCCGCCGGGCTGTACGAAGTCTGGGGGCGGCGTTCATCACCCGTTCAGGCAGGGTGGCTTTTTTGAGGCGGCGGCGCCTCTTTTTTCCGGGGGTTTGGCGGGTTTTTCCGGAGGCGGCGGCCGCAAAAGCCTGTAGGCTTGGCAGGTCATTTTGGGAGAGCGCCGAGATGTTCAAAAAACCTTTGATGATTCTGACTGCCGCCAGCCTTATGGCGAGTGCTTCGACGGAAACGGTCCTGGCCCAGGCTTATTATGGCGGGCGCAACTCCAATTACGGCGACGGCTATACCGACGGCTATCGCGCGGGGTGGGAGGATTTTCGCATGAAGCGGCAATTCAACGACCGCGCGCCGCAGGATCGCAATTATAACTACAATTACCAGCCAGGGCCCGACCCGCGCATGGGCGGCGATCCGAATCAGCGCTGGCGCCAGCAATATCAGCGCCAATACACCTATCAGGACGACAGCTATTATCGCGAATGCCGCACCAAGACCGATCCCGGCGGCATCATCGCGGGCGCGCTGATCGGCGGATTGCTGGGCAATTCGCTGGGCCGGGGCGGCGGGCGCGGCGGCGCCACCATCGCGGGCGTGGTGGTGGGCGGGGCGCTGGGCGCGGCGCTGACCAAGAACATGGACTGCGACGATCGCAGCTACGCCTACAACACCTATTATGACGGCTTCAATGCCGGGCGTACCGGCGTGCCCTATCAATGGCGCAATCCCAGAAGCGGCAATTACGGCGAATTCCGCGTCAATGATTACTACAATGACCCGGTGGGATTCCGCTGCGCCAACTTCGCCCAGGAAATCTACATCCGTGGCCGTCCGCAGACCGCCACGGGCCGCGCCTGCCAGCAGCCCGACGGCACTTGGGCAATAGTGGGTTGAGGCGATCGTCGGTTGAGCCATGCGAAGGAGACGTTCGATGAAAGCGATTTTGATTCTCGGCATTGGCCTGGCGCTGGCGACACCCGCGCTGGCGCAGGATGCGGGCCTGGTGTTCGCGGCGCTGGACGCCAACAAGGACGGCAAAGTCACCAAGGCCGAAGCGCAGAAGAACACGGCGGTGATGCAGATGTTCGATCAGGCCGACAAGAACAAGGACGGCGGCCTGTCCAAAGACGAGTTCATGGCGGCGTTCGGCAAGTAGAAAGGAAGTGGGCCACCCGCTCATCGAAAGCGGGTGGCCC
>JAFECO010000532.1 GCA_018242085.1 Pseudomonadota bacterium | reverse complement strand
ATTCCTCCATCTGGCCCAGTTCGTCACAGGCCTTGCCGCAGGTTTCGCAAATCTCGGCGCAGAGGGCGAGGATGGATGTGTGAAACTGGCTCTTGCGCAAGACGGCATCGCGGGCGAGGGCGCAGATGTCCACGCAATCCAGCATCAGCCTCATGTGCTGGGGCCGGGCATGTTCGCCGCCCAGGGCCAGGCAATGATTGACCGCCATCGACAGGCACATGCCATGGCAATGGGACAGTCTGTCCAAGGTGTCGCGCAGCTGCGGGCTATAAGGTGTCATGGCCGTAAATCGCCAGAACGGGATGCCATGTGGTTCTCCGGTGGGTGAGACGGAAGCGGCATCCTGACAACTCGCGGCGCCGCGCGCGGTTTCATCGCGATGCGGCCAAAGTTCCCGCGTCCGCATCGCCCAGCGCGGTTGCATCCTCTTGCGCCGGAACGCTTTGGATGCCGGCGGGCTTTTCTTAAGCAAATGGAGGAACGCGAAATGACTCGGATCTCTCAAACCATGATCGGCGCGATGCTGTTCGGCGCGCTGGCGGCGCCGGCGATGGCGCAGCAGAACGGGAACGGCATGCAACCATCCACGACACAGTCGGGCGAAGTGCGCGGCGATCAACCGGCGGGCCAAATGGCCGGCGATCAGGCGGCATCCGATCCTGCCGTGCCCGGCCAGACGCCCGGCCGGGTCGAAGGGCGCACATCGGGAACCATGAAGGGCCGCGCCACCAGCCGCGAAGCGCCCGGCGCGATGGGCGCCACCACGCCGCCGGATTCGCGGACCGTGGCAAAGGCCAAGCGCAACCCCAACAACAATAACAGCCAGGACCCGAACGACGCCGAAGCGCGCGGCAACGGCCAGGCACCGACCGGCGCCGACGCCAACCAGCCCGCGCAGTCCACGCAAATGCCCGGCCAGCAGGGCGCGCAACCGGCGCCGCGTTGATGGCGCCTTCGGCGTCGCCCTTGCCCCTCGCTTGTGCTCGGGGCGTTGGCTTAGGTTTTCTTGGCGAATGAAATGAGCCTAGAAAAGCCTTGCCCCATGACCTAGCGGCAGCGTCGTGGTCATGAGCGGAGCGAGGAAGGTGAGGCTCGAAACGATGCACTGCATCGTTTCGCCGCCTTCGGCGTCGCCCCAAACTGTCTCAAATCGTCGCCGTTTGGGGTTTTCCGGGGCGGGGCCTTGCGCCTAAGCGCCGGGCGTTCCTTGCTTTTGGGGCTTTCGCGCTTATCGCGCCCACGCCGCCCGCCGCACACGATCGGATGGTTGCCACTGTCCTCATGGAGGCATAGCCTTTCGCTTCAGATAGGGCCTGCTTCGATGCGCGCCGTCATTCGGCCGCCGGCCTCTGTCGCGAAAAAAACGCAACAAGCATCCTGGGGAGGACGCCGAATGTATCTGTTCAGAGACGGAAAACTCAAAGAAGAAGTCCAAGACGATCTTCTGTCGCGCGG
>JAFECO010000531.1 GCA_018242085.1 Pseudomonadota bacterium | reverse complement strand
GTGATGGACGGGCTTGCCGCCTATGTGCGCGACCTTGACCCCGGCGCCTGTCCGCCCGCGCCCGTCCAGCCCATCCGCATGGAGAGCGTGATGGACGACGCCACCCGCGCCATGCGCGCGGCAGGGGCCGCCATGGCGCACAAGGACGCGCCCACCGCGATCCTGATGGTGGCGTCGGCGCGCACCCAGCTGGGCCTGATCCATGAACGCTTTTCGGCGCCCGCGCTGGGACACGAACGGGCGGCATTGCGGGGCGCCGATCTCGATTTGGCGTCGATCCAGAATGCGCTGCGGGCAGGGGACGGCGGGGCGGCGCTGCGCCTGGCGCTGTGGCCGGGCCAGGCGGCGGCGCTGACCAGGACGCTGCAGGCCCGCGAAAGCAAATCCCTGTTCGATCCGGCCATGCTCGCCGCCGCGGTAAGGGCAAGGTAAGGGGCCGCTTCTTTTCTGTCATCCCCGGCGCCTTCGCCCAAAATGCCGGGCGTTGTCAGTGCCGGACCAAGCGGTCATTCTGAGATCGGGCCCAAAGCGGCCGCCGTTCGCGGGGAGAATTCCATGACCATCAGCCGCCGTGACGTGTTGGCCGCATCGGCAGCCGCGCCTGTGCTCTCGCTGGGTGGGGCGGCAAACGCGGCATCGTTGCCCGCCACGGCGGCGTTTCCCAAAATGACGGGCGCCTATTTCAACGCCAGCTCGATCCATCCTTTGCCGCTGGGCGCCAGGGCGGCGCTGATGGAATACATGACCAACCGCCATGCGCTCTTGGTGAATGACGATTTTCCGGAACGGCGCAAAAAGGTGCTGGCCGCGTTCGGCAAGCTGGTGGGCGCGTCGCCCGATGAGTTGATGGTGACGCAGTCGACCACCATGGCGGAAAATCTGATCATCCGCGCGCTGGGCCTGCCCCAAGGCGGCGGGCGCATCGTGACGGATGCGCTGCATTTCACCGGCTCGTTCTACATGTACGACCAGCTCGCCAAGGCGGGCATGGATGTGGTGACCCTGCCCATGACCAGAGATGGGCGCATCGGCATGGACGCGCTGGATGCGGCGCTGAACAAGAAAACCAAACTCGTGTCGGTCAGTGTGGTGTCGGCGACCAATGGGTTCGAGCATGATCTGAAGCGGGTGTGCGATGCCGCGCATGCGCATGGCGCGCTGGTCTATGCCGACCTGATCCAGGGCGCGGGCACGGTGCCGATCGACCTTCGTGCCGCCGGCGTCGATTTCGCGGCCAGCTCTTGTTACAAATATCTGATGGGCGATTTCGGCATCGGCTTTCTGTATGTGCGGAAGGAAATGCAGGACCGGCTCCAGCGCCCCTGGTGGGGCTATTTCCAGGTCGGCAAGGAAGTCGATACCCACAATCTTCCGTTCGACCCGCCGTCGCCGCACGCCGTCGATTACCGCGCCGTGCCCGGCCCCGAAGGCGTCTTCGCGATGGGCACCACGTCATG
>JAFECO010000530.1 GCA_018242085.1 Pseudomonadota bacterium | reverse complement strand
CCGTCGGGACCGTTGTGATGCCCGTCCAGGCCGATGAAGACGATGGTGCGGCGGCGCTTCTCCTTGGGGATTTTCGCGAAATATTCCGCAAGCCCCAGCATCGACGCCACGCCGCCGCCATTGTCGCCCGCGCCTTCGAACCAGCCGTCCTTGTGCGCGGTGACATAGATGGTCTCGTCGGTGGCGCCGGGCAATGTGCCCCACACCAGGGCGGTTTTGAGGTTCGGCACTTTCTCCACCTCCAACGTCACTTTGACCTTGGGTGCGGGGCCGTTCTTGGCCGCCTCGATCATTTCGCGGGCGGCGACGCCATCGTCATTGCCAAGCACCAGGCTGGGCGCCTTGGTATCCGACGGATAGGCAATGTAGTGCATATTGCCCGGAAGCATCGACACATCGAAAACGACAGCCGCGCCCAGATTGTCCGCGCGCTTGACGGCGCGCTCGTTCTTCAGGCCCTGCATGCTGTAGACGAAGACCGCCTTGCCGCGAACATCCTTGCCCTTGAAATCCGCTTCGGTGCCCAGGCCTGCATAGACCGCCTCCAGTTCGATGCCGCCGGCGGGCAGGCCGTTGGCCAGATAGGCGGGCTGGGCGGAGTTCAGGCTGATGGTCTTGCCGCCGCCCGTCATCGTCACGGTCCAGTCCTTCGGCATCCATTGCGGCGCCAGGTCCAGCGGCTGGATGCGCACATCCGCCAGGCCCAAGGTCCTGAACTTGCCCGCCAGCCATTCATTGGTTTCGTGGTCGCTGGATGTGCCGATGATCCGGCCCCAGAATTTGGGATGGCCGTTGTCGCGATAGCGGCGGGAAATCTGCGCCAGTTCTTCGACGTAACGATGCATCTTGCGGCCATCGATCGAACCATAGGCTTCCTCGCCCTTGGGCAGCGGGAATTCGATCAGGCTGTCCTGAATGCGGGATGCGGAAATGGCGGGAGGCGTGAGCGATTGCGCGATGGTGGAGCGAGGCTTCGCCGCCGGCTGGGCCAGCGCGGCGAGCCCTGACAGAAGGGCCGCAGCCGCACAGGTACAGAAAAGTATCTTTTTCACTTGTGTCCCTCCAATTTTATTCTGTTTCTCGAATGGCGAATCCACGCGAACCGATAGGGATGCGCTTTTTCGGCGTCATTCGCGCCGCATCAGACGCTTCGCCCATATTGACGGGAGACAATTCGATCACAAGAGCGGGCCGGAATGATTGATTGTGCTAATATGCACATCAAAGGTGCAACTTTTCCCATTGCGGGGTCGATGCAGCTGAACGTCCATACCCTTCGGGATAAAGGGCCGACCCGTTACCGCCGCAGCGTGAACCCCCGCTTTCTGCATCCGCGAAATGATTTCCGGCTGAAGCTTCCCCGTCAGTCGTCCTGCGCCTCCCGAACGGGAGGCGCTTTTTTATTGGCGGGCCGCTTGCCGGCATCATGTCCGGCAAGGTTGAATTGCCGTGCGGCGGCCAGCAAAATTC
>JAFECO010000052.1 GCA_018242085.1 Pseudomonadota bacterium | reverse complement strand
ATTTGGGGAACAGGCCGCGAAGGCCTTCTGTGGTGGCGGCACAGGTGCCGCGTTCGGTGATCAGGCCCGTCACCAGCCGGGCGGGCGTGACGTCGAAACCGGGATTGGCGGCGGATGCGCCGGGCGCGGCGATCTCCACCGTGGCGACTTTGCCGTCCGGCAGGCGGCCCGTCATTTTCAGCACTTCGTCCTGGCTGCGTTCCTCGATGGGAATGGCGCGGCCATCGGCCAGGGTCCAGTCGATGGTGGAGCTGGGCAGCGCCACATAAAAGGGCACGCCATTGTCTTTTGCCGCGAGGGCTTTGAGATACGTGCCGATCTTGTTGGCGACATCGCCATTGGCGGTGACCCGGTCGGTGCCCACAATGACGAGATCGACCTGGCCCGCCTGCATGTAGTGGCCGCCGGCATTGTCGGCCAGCACGGTGTGCTTGACGCCATGGCCGCCCAGTTCGAAAGCGGTGAGTGACGCGCCCTGGCCGCGCGGCCGGGTCTCGTCCACCCAGACATGCAGGGGCACGCCCGCATCATGCGCCAGATAGATCGGCGCCAGCGCGGTGCCGTAATCCACCGTCGCCAGCCAGCCGGCATTGCAATGGGTGAGGATATTGACGGTCTTGTCCGGCTTCTTGGCCGCGATCTCGCGGATGATCTTCAGCCCATGTTCGCCGATCGCCATGGACATGGCTACGTCTTCATCGGCGATGGCGGCGGCTTCCTTCCAGGCCAGCGCCGCACGCTTCTCGCGCGGTTGGTTGAGCAACGCATCGCGCATCCGGCCCAAGGCCCAGCGCAGGTTGATCGCGGTGGGCCGGGTCTCCGCCAGCATGTCATGCACGCGGATGAGATTTTCGTCGGACGCATCGTCTCGCATCGCCAGCGCCAGGCCATAAGCGCCCACCGCACCGATCAGGGGCGCGCCACGGGTCTGCATGGTGGAAATGGCATGCGCGGCATCACCGGCGGAGCGCAAGGTCAAGGTGACGAATTCATGCGGCAGTTTGGTCTGGTCGATGATGCCGAAGGCATCCTCGCCGATGGACCAGACCGAGCGGTAATGTTGGCCGTTGATCTTCATGTGGGTCTGGCCGCCGTGGCTTTCATCGCCGGATATTCGCAGAATTGCGCATACCAGGCGGTCAACCTGGGACGGCCCCGCTTCCAATCAAGTTCCGGCATGCGGAATTCGACATAGCCCAACGCGCATCCCACCGCGATTTCCCCGATCAGGGGCGGGTCGTTGAACGGCGTATGTTCCAGCGCATCCATCCCGGCCAGCATCGCCGCCATCTGGCGGGTGCGGTATTTGGCGGGCGGCGGCTCTTCGCGGCCGAGAATGGAATACATCACCGCCGCTTCGCCGACCCCATCGCCCAGGGATTGCAAGGTCAGCGCCTTCCAGCGCTCCGCCCCTTCCGGGAAGAATTTCCCTCCGCCCCGCTGGTCGAGATATTCGCAGATCACCCGGCTGTCGATCATCACCGTGCCGTCGTCCAGCGCCAGGGCCGGAATCTTGCCCAGCGGATTGACCTTGCGAAAGCCTTCGTCGCTGAGCGGCAAGATCTCGATCTGCTCCAGCGCGATGCCATGAGCATGCGCGATCACGCAGGCCTTGCGGGCAAAAGGCGAAAGCGGATTGCCGTAAAGCTTCAACTTTTTACTCCTGTCGCAATGCCGGACGGCAAACCGCTGCACACTTTGCCTGGCATTGCTCTTAGTGCCCCTCGAACGACACCAAGGTATTCACCGGCTTGCCCAACGCGCGCAGCTTGTCGGCGCCGCCCAGTTCGGGCAGATCGATCACAAAGGAACAGCCGATCACTTCCGCGCCCGCCCGCTCCATCAAGCGGATGCCGGCGCTGGCGGTGCCGCCGGTGGCGATCAGATCGTCGACCAGAAGGACATGATCGCCTTTCTGGAAGGCGTCGATATGCACTTCCACCCGGTCCTGGCCATATTCCAGGGCATAGCTTTCGCCGATCACGGTGTAGGGCAGCTTGCCTTTCTTGCGGATGGGAACAAAACCGCAGGACAGCTGATGCGCCACCGCGCCGCCCAGGATGAAGCCGCGCGCTTCCAGCGCCGCCACCTTGTCCACGCGGATGCCGGCATAAGGCTGCACCAGCTCGTCCACCGCGCGGCGGAAGGCCCGCGCATTGCCCAGCAAGGTGGTGATGTCGCGGAACATGATGCCCGGCTGGGGATAGTCGGGAATGGTGCGGATGGTTTCGCGGAAATCCATCGATCTATCCTTTTCTCAAAATGCGGCCGGCCACGGCATCGAGCTTGGCGGCCAATTGCGGATCGCGGCGGTCCGGCGGGGTCACCACGGCCATGTCCAAGGTGGTTTCCACATGCAGCGGACAAGGCAGGCGGTCCGGCCCCAGCTTGGGCGCCACCGCCATGATCAGGCGGCGGGCATTTTCCGCATTCTGGTGCATCACCTTCATCACCGCATCGACGGTCACATGCTCATGATCTTCGTGCCAGCAATCATAGTCCGTCACCATCGCCACGATGGCGTAAGGCAGCTCCGCCTCGCGGGCGAGCTTGGCTTCGGGCATCGCGGTCATGCCGATCACGCTGCAATCCCAGGAGCGATAGAGAAAGCTTTCCGCGCGGGTGGAGAATTGCGGGCCTTCCATGCAGATGTAAGTGCCGCCTTCGGAATGATCGATCCGTTCTTCCCGCGCCGCCAGGGTGAGCGCGCCGGCCAGGCGCGGGCAGACCGGATGGGCCATGGAGACATGGGCGACGAAGCCGGGCCCGAAGAAACTCTTCTCCCGCGCGAAGGTGCGATCGATGAACTGGTCCGCCATCACAAAGGTGCCGGGCGGCAGTTCGGCCCGCAAGCTGCCGCAGGCCGAGACCGAGATCACATCGGTGACGCCCACGCGCTTCAAGGCATCGATGTTGGCGCGGTAATTGATGCTGCTGGGGGTCTGGACATGGCCGCGGCCATGGCGCGGCAGGAACACCATGTCCACGCCGTGAAAGGTGCCGGTGAGGAGCTGGTCCGACGGCTCGCCCCACGGGCTTTTGACGGCCTGCCAACGGGCATTTTCCAGGCCGGGGATCTCATAGACCCCCGATCCACCAATCACTCCAAGCACGGTCCGGGACATGAAAAAGGGCGCTCTTTCCTGGGAAAGGCGCCCTTTTATCATGGTCGGGTCGGCGGGCAATGCCCGCTTCTGTGACAGCCGAAACGTCAGTGCATTTCGGCCCAGACTTTGCGGTAGGCGGCAAAAAGAACGCCCGACAGCACCACCAGGAAGACCAGCACGCCGAAGCCGGTGCGCTTGCGCTCTTCCATCTTGGGGTCCGACGCCCAGGCCAGGAAGGTCGCCACGTCATGGGCTTCCTGCTCGATGGTGGCCTTGGTGCCGTCCGAATAGGTCACGGCATTGGCCACCAGCGGGGGCGGCATGGAGATGTTCCAGCCTTCGAAATAGGGGTTGTAGTATTTGCCCTCGGTCACCTTGAACCCCTTGGGCGGGGTCATGTGGAAGCCGGTGAGGATCGAAAAGACGTAATCGGAACCGCCTTCGCGGGCCTTTTCGATCATCGACAGGTCGGGCGGCAGCGAGCCGCTGTTATTGGCGCGGGCCGCTTCCTCGTTGGGATAGGGCGAAGGGAACTTGTCGGCCAGGATGCCCGGACGGGTCAGGCGGTTGCCCTTGTCGTCGGTGATCTCGCCCTTGTCGTTGGGATCGGCGGGGATCTTGTAGCCGGCCGCGATCGCCTTGGCCTGCGCCTCGGTGAAGCCCGGCCCGCCTTCCTCGTCCAGATTGTGGAAGGCGATGTGGTTCAAGCCGTGGCAGGCGGCGCAGACTTCCTTATAGACCTGGAAGCCCCGCTGCAGGGCGGCGCGGTCGTAAGTGCCGAACGGGCCTTCGAACTCGAAATGGCCGTCCTTCACCGGCAGCCGCTTGGTGTCGATGGTGGTTTCCTGGGCCAGCGCCGGCAGAGCCAGCGCCGTCAGCCCCACCGCCAAAGTGAAACGAAGTGCTAAGCGCATGTTGGTTCTCACTCGGCAGCGGCCGCGGCGGTGTCGCCGAGCACGGATTGGGCAATGGAAGCGGGAAGCTTCTTCGGGGTCTCGATCAGGCCGATGATCGGCATCAGGATCCAGAAGAAGAGGAAGTAGTAGAGCGTCGCCAGACGCGCCACCCACAGCAGGGGCACGCCCGCCACCGAGGCGTCGACGCTCTGCGCGCCGCAATAGCCCAGGATCACGCAGGCCACCGCGAAGGCCCAGAAGAATTGCTTCATCAGGGGGCGGAAGCGGCAGGAGCGCACGCGGCTGGTGTCCAGCCAGGGCAGGAAGAACAAAGTGACGATGGCGCCGCCCATCACGATGACGCCCATCAGCTTGTTCGGGATGGAACGCAGCATCGCGTAGAAGGGCAAGAGGTACCATTCCGGCACGATGTCCGGCGGGGTCACCAGCGGATTGGCCTGCTGGTAATTGTCCGGATTGCCGAAGAAGTTGGGCGCATAGAAGACGAACGCCGCGAACACCACCACGAACAGGCACAGATAGAAGGCGTCCTTCACCGTGTAATAGGGGTGGAAGGGCACGGTGTCCTGCGGGCTCTTCACGTCGATGCCCAAGGGATTGTTGTTGCCCGGAACATGCAGCGCCCAGATGTGCAGACCGACCACGCCCGCGATGATGAAGGGCAAGAGGTAGTGCAGCGAGAAGAAGCGGTTGAGCGTGGCGTCGCCGACCGCGAAATCGCCCCATAGCCAGGTGGCGATGTGGCTGCCGATCACGGGGATGGCGCTGAACAGGTTGGTGATGACGGTGGCGCCCCAGAAGGACATCTGGCCCCAGGGCAGCACGTAACCGAAGAAGGCCGTGGCCATCATCAGAAGATAAATCAGGACGCCGATGATCCAGATCAATTCGCGCGGGGCCTTGTACGAGCCATAATAAAGGCCGCGGAACATGTGGATATAGACGGCGAGGAAGAACATCGACGCGCCGTTGGAGTGGATATAGCGGATCAGCCAGCCGTAATTGACGTCGCGCATGATGGCTTCGACCGAGTCGAAGGCCAGGCCCGCATTCGCCACATAATGCATGGCAAGCACGATGCCGGTGAGGATCTGCACACCAAGGCAGAAAGTGAGGATGCCGCCGAAGGTGTACCAGATGTTCAGGTTCCGGGGCGTGGGGAAGGTCTGCATGGTGTCATGCATCAACCGCGGCAGCGGCAGACGCTGATCAATCCACTTTTCGAAACCGGACTTGGGCGTATAGGTCGATGGACCGGACATTCTTTATGCTCCTCAACCGACCTTGACGCGGGTGTCTGTCAGAAATGCGTATGGCGGAACCGCCAGATTTTCCGGCGCGGGTCCTTTGCGGATGCGGCCGGAGGTATCGTATTGCGAGCCATGGCAGTGGCAGAGCCATCCGCCGTAATCGCCTTCGAAGCCGGTGGGCGTGCAGCCCAGATGGGTGCAGACGCCGATCAGCACCAGCCATTCCGGCTTGATCACGCGATCTTCGTCGGCGGCGGGGGCGCTGTCGGGCTTGTTGGCGTTGCGCGCCAAAGGATCAGGCAGGGTCGCGACATCGACCTTCTTGGCCGAGTCGATTTCGGCGGGCGTGCGGTGACGGATGAAGAGCGGATGACCGCGCCACTTCACCACGATCTGCTGGCCGGCGGCGACGGGTGACAGATCCACTTCCACGGTGGATAGCGCCAGTGCCGCGGCGGAAGGGTTCATCTGGTCGATGAAGGGCCAGGCGGCGGCGGCGGCGCCGACAGCGGCCATGGCGCCCGATGCCACGTAGAGAAAATCTCGGCGTGTTCCATCCATTGTCGTTGCTGTCACCGGGATCACCTTCTTTAAAAGCAGTCAGAGACTGGCGTAAGGAAATTAGTCGTGGCGGGAATGCAAGCCCCGGCCCACGGAATAGCCCGAAACGCGCCCGTCCGCGCGGTAAAATAGAGAGTCGAATTTCGAGGGTCTTGCGGCACGATGCCGCAGAAAATGCCTTATCCGCCCGTATCTTGGGCCATCATGGGGGGACGATTTTGCGCCTGGCGCTCTACCAGCCTGACATTCCACAAAATGCCGGTTCGCTGATGCGGCTATGCGCCTGCCTGGGGGTTCCGATGGACATCATCGAGCCCTGTGGATTTCTGCTCACGGACCGCAATTTCAGGCGGGCGGGGATGGATTACCGGGCCGGAACCGACCTCGCCCGGCACGAATCCTGGGACGCCTTCCGGGCCAAGGCCCCCGGCCGGCTCCTGCTTCTCACCACCCAGGCGGCCCGGCCCTATGCCGATTTTGCCTTCCGGCCGTCCGACACACTGATTCTCGGCCGTGAAAGCGCCGGGGTGCCCGACGCCGTCCATCAGGCCGCCGACGAGCGGCTTCTGATCCCCATGCGGCCGGGGATGCGCTCGATCAATGTGGCGCAGGCCGCCGCCATGGTCTTGGGCGAAGGCTTGCGTCAGACTGGCGCCTTTCCAGGGGCAAGCGCGTGATTCATTTCACATTATTCGATCAGGGCGGCCTTTTCGCACTTGCCCAGGTGCTGATGATCGATGTGGTGCTGGCGGGCGACAATGCCGTGGTGATCGGCCTGGCCGCCGCCCGGGTACCGCCCCAGCTCAGGCGCAAAGTGATCCTGTTCGGCCTGGCCGCCGCCGTGCTTCTGCGGGTGGCGATGGCCTTCGTGGCCGTGCAGCTGATGCAGATCATCGGCCTCACCCTGGCGGGCGGCATTCTTCTTTTATGGGTGAGCTGGCGCTTCTGGCGCGACATTTCCGGCGGCCACGCCAAGGACCATGCCGAAATCGATCCCAACGCGTCCCTGCGCCGGGCCATCATGCAGATCACCCTGGCTGATGTCTCCATGTCGCTGGACAATGTCCTGGCGGTGGCGGGCGCGGCCCGCGACCATCTCGACGTCCTGGTGATCGGCCTTTTGATGTCGGTGGCGCTGATGGGCGCGGCCGCCAACCTGATCGCCCGCCTGCTCGAAAAGTATCGCTGGATCAGCTATGTGGGCCTGGCGATCGTGATCTATGTCGCCATATCGATGGTCTGGTCCGGCAGCCAGGACGTGATGAAGGTCATGGGCTGATCATCCACCCTTCGACAAACTCAGGGTCCTCATGCTGAGCCTGTCGAAGCATGAGGGGCCTTCCCTCAACCGACTCGCAGCAGAACTGCCTACCGCCGCTCAACGCGATCGTCACGACGCTGGCGCTAAACGATCGCGTTGAGATCGCCACACCCGCCTAGCCAACTCGCAGCAGCACGGCGGTAGCATCGTCGCTCTTTTTAAAGCGGGGAAATTTCTCGCCCAAGGGGTCTTGATCCTCGATGGCGCGCAATTCCGCGCCCAGCGCGCCCAGTCCCTTGGTGCTTGCCGCTGCCATCAGTCCCTGCATGTCATAGACACCATAGTCGCTGACCAGCGCCAGAAAACCGTCGCTGGCGATCAGCAGCAGTGCATCTTTCTGCAGCGACAGGTGATGCCGCGAAACATGACCGGCGGCCCGCACATCCGGCGAAAACAACCAGTTGCGGCCGCTGTTGATGCGATTGCGGGCGGCGCGCAGCAACGGCTCGATCTGTGGCCGGTTGACGCCGGAGGCGGCGGACATGTTGGCCATCTGCGCCACCATCCTGGCCCGCGCCGCTTCGGCCTGGCGCTTCTCCAACGTCTCGCCGACCGTTTCGATTTTTCCATCCCGCTCAATGATCGCAGCACAATCGCCAAACCACAAAAACTCTATTTCTTGCCCCCTCTGCCCTTCGCTGGCTCGAGAGCCAGCTACGGGCATCTCCCCCGCCAGCGTGCTTCGCACGCGCGGGGGCGAAGAGGCACGACCAAGGCTCGCCAACATCATAGATGCGCAGGGTGTCTGCCATTTCTCGCGGATGGGCTCACGCGTCAGGCCCGCAAAACTTTTCTCCGCATCGGCCAGCGCATGCTTCAGCGCCTCTTGCGGCGCGTCGCCGTCCTTCAGATGCGCAGCCAGACGGCGGGCGCCGAATTGCGCGATCCAGGCGGCATCGCTGGCGCCAGGCAACAGCGAAGGGCCCAGTGGCGTGGCACCATCCAGCACCAGAGCCGCATGATCCAGATGCGCAAAAGCGTCCTCGTTCGGCTTGGCGGCATCGCCCGGCAAGGAAAGTTGATCGAGCAGGATCAAACTCATGACGTGATCACGCTTTTCAGCTTTTCCATCAGCGCCGCTTCGTCGGGCAGGAAATCCTCGTCCATCCACCAGGCTTCCACCGCCGCCAGCACCCGCCCCACTTCAGGACCTTCCGGCACGCCCGCCGCCATCGCTTCGCGCCCGGTCAAGGGAAA
>JAFECO010000529.1 GCA_018242085.1 Pseudomonadota bacterium | reverse complement strand
GCGGCGTAATTCTTTCCGCCCGCCACAAAGGCTTGCGATTCCCAATGGCGCTGTAAGGCGATTCCGGCCAAGGGGCCTTCGCCATGGGGCGCATAATCGTCGGGCGTGATGCCGACCACGATACCGGCATTGGCGTTGCGCTCGTTGCGCGAATATTGGCTCATGCCGTTGGTGACGACGCGGCCTTCCTCCGACGCTGCCGCCACCACCGTGCCGCCGGGACACATGCAGAAGCTATAGACTGAGCGGCCATTTGAGGCGTGGTGCACCAGGCGGTATTCGGCGGCACCCAAAGTCTTGTTGCTGGCGCCGAACTTGGCCTTGTCGATCAGGCTTTGCGGATGCTCGATGCGAAAGCCGATGGAGAAAGGCTTGGCCTCGATGGCGACGCCCCGGTCCAGCAGCATCTGGAAGACATCGCGGGCGCTGTGGCCCACCGCCAGCACCACATGGTCGGATTTGATCTCTTCGCCACTTTCCAGCCGCACGCCCGTCAGGCGGCGTCCATCCAGCAACAGGTCCGTCACCTTGCTTTGGAAGCGGTATTCGCCGCCCAGCTTTTCGATGGTCTCGCGCAGGCTTTCCACCATGGTCACCAGGCGGAAGGTGCCGATATGGGGATGGGCTTCGGTGAGGATTTCCTCCGGCGCGCCCGCTTTGACGAATTCGCTGAGCACCTTGCGGCCCAGGAAGCGCGGGTCCTTGATCTGGCTGTAGAGCTTGCCGTCGGAAAAAGTGCCCGCGCCGCCTTCGCCGAACTGAACATTGGATTCAGGGGTGAGAATGTTCTTCCGCCATAGCGCCCAGGTGTCCTTGGTGCGCTCGCGCACCACCTTGCCCCGTTCCAGGATGATGGGCCGAAAACCCATCTGCGCCAGCACCAGGCCCGCGAACAAGCCGCAGGGACCCGCGCCGATCACCAGCGGCCGCTGGAAATTCTCCGGCGCGCGGGCGACGAATTTATATTCGGTGTCGGGCGCTTCTTTGACATGCGGGTCTTTTGACCGCGCCAGGATCGTGGCTTCGTCCTTCACCGCCACGTCGACGGTGTAGACGTAGAAAATCTTCGGCTTCTTGCGCGCGTCCTGGCCGCGCTTGACCACGGTGAATGTCTCGATCGCGCTGGCTTTCAGCTTGGCCGCGATCGCCGCGCGCAAAGCGTCGGGCGCATGATCGATCGGCAGGCGGATATCGGTGATGCGCAGCATATCTAATGGGCGGGGAGAGGAATGGCGGTGGTGTGTTTCAGTTCTTCCATGGCGAAGGCGCCCGACACGTCGGTGAGGGGCGCGCTGCGGATCAGCTGCTTATAGACCCGGTCGTAACCTGCAATATCCGCCACCCTTATCTTGATCAGATAATCCACTTCGCCGGTCATGCGGTAGAATTCCACGATCTCGGGAATGTTGCGCACCGCCTCGGCGAAGCGTTCCAGCCATTCCTGGCTGTGTTCGCCCGCCCGCACCATCACGAACACGGTCATGCC
>JAFECO010000528.1 GCA_018242085.1 Pseudomonadota bacterium | reverse complement strand
CATCCCACCAGGGCGGAGCTGTTGGCCCAGGCAATCGCTTGCGGACTGTGCAGATGAAAATAAGCCTCATAGAAAGGCTTGGCGCCACCGATCACCACCCAGTCATAGCCGAACAGAAAACCGCCAAAAGCCGCGACAAAGGCGATCAGCCAGACATAGGCCAGCCGGATATCGGCCTCGGAAGCTTCGGCGGTCTGGGCGATGGAAACGCTATGCATGGATCAGGTCCCCGGAAATCATTCCAACTGACGCTTCTCAATCTCCTGATGCACTCAATCTTGCGGCGTGGCCTGCCCGACAGATTCCGCAAGCGGTTGCGGAAGGCCCGGCACGTCCAACTCGAATGCAAAAATCCCACCCGCCAAAGGTTGCCCGGCAAGGTCCTCAGGCGTGAGACCATGCCTGGCCGTGGTCACATAGGCGGTCTTGAGCGCATCGCCGCCAAAGGCCAATTTGGTGACCTGGGCGCAAGGCAGCTTCACTTCCGCGATTTTCTTGCCGTCCGGCGAGAAACGCCGCACGCACCATCCGCCCCAGAACGCCACCCAAAGACAGCCTTCCGCATCGACGCTGGTGCCATCGGGAAAGCCGTCTTGCGGCTTGAAGCGAATGAGGGGGGTCTTGTTTTTCAACACGCCATCCTCGCCCACCGCAAAACGATAGAGCACATGGTCCAGCGTATCCGTGGCGTAGAAAGTCCGGCCATCCGGACTAAAGGCTGGGCCGTTGGAGATGCAATAGCCGCTATCCGCTAGAACCGGGGCTGGCTCCGCGCCCCAGCGATAGATGGCGGCGCTTTTCCGTTGGCTGTCCTCGTCCATGCTGCCGAACCACAGCCGGCCGCGCCGATCGATACAGGCGTCATTGAGGCGATTTTGCGGAACGTCTGCTTCCACGCGCGTCAGGATTTCGAACGCGCCGGTCTGCGAATGAAATCGCGCCACGGCGCCGGGCAGGCCGACCAGAAGGCTTCCTCGCGCTTCCGGAAGGACAAAGCTCACCTTGGCGGGCGCCGGCCAGATCTGGCGATGCCCCGTGCCGGGCACGAAACGATGAATCTGCTTTCCGAATATATCGACAAACCACAACGCCTTTTCCGATGCGGACCAGAAGGGCCCTTCGCCCAGATCGGCCTTGAGCGGCCAGACGCATTCAACCGAGGCCATGGAATGCCTCCACAAAGCCTTTCGCCTTTTTCAATACCGAGGCTGCATCGCTCCCGGCACGATAGATGGCCGATCCGATCCCAAATCCGGCCGCCCCTGCTTTTTTGTATTCCGCTATTTTCTCGATGGTGACGCCGCCCACGGGTATCACGGGTATATTGGCGGGCAGGACTTCCTTCAGCGCGCGAAGCGCGGCCGGTGAAACCAGATCGGTGGGAAAAGCCTTCAAGGCATCGGCGCCGGCATCGATCCCCGCGAATGCTTCGCTGGGTGTCGCAAAGCCCGGAACCGACAACAAGCCGGCTGCCTTGGTCGCGGCGATCACGGCGGGGTTGGTATTGGGCGA
>JAFECO010000527.1 GCA_018242085.1 Pseudomonadota bacterium | reverse complement strand
AGCGAGGTCGCGCCGACGCCCCCACCCGCTTTCAGCACGGCGACCAATTGGCCGGCGGGACGCGAGGCTTCGCGCACGGGCTTGCCCCGCGCGACAAGCCGCTCCAGGCAAAGTGCCAGCGCCGTTTCGCCGACAGGCGCGGGCAGAACGTCCACGGCGCCGCTCTGCAGCAGCGCGCGCGTGTTGGAAAGATCGGCGTTGTGCAGCACAAAGACCGTCTGCGGCGCGGCCGGATTCAATTTGCATTGGCGCACGGCCCGCTCGATCTGGTCCGGTGCGGCGCCGTCGACGGCCATGAACAGGATATCCAGCCCTGCGGGAACGTCATCGGCCCGCTCTTCCAGGAACTGGAAATTGATCGCCGGAAACAGGTCCGCCATGCGGGCCGCTTGGCTTTCCGTCAAGGCGCCCGTCGCGATCCCCAAGGTCAGGACATGATCCCGGGCGCTTCCCCCGGCACCAAATCCCTTCAATCCACCTCTGAGGTCCATCAACACAGTTGCTCCTGAATCGCGCGCCGCCCGGCGTTGCTATTGCGGCGACGCGCCTGCACCCACGCCGGCTCCGGCTCCGCCATTGTCGGAACCGCCAACGGTGCGGCTGGACGCGGTCGTGCTGGAAGGCCGAATGACTTCGTTCTTCTGATAACGGGTCTGCGCCAGATCGATCCTCGCGCCGTCCGACGCGCCGGGTGCCAAGGTACCGGCGTAATGCGGATCCGGGTCGGCGATTTGCGCCGCCAGATTCTCCCGCACGGCATCGCCGAAATCGGGAGACATGCGCATCTCGCTCTCCATGGGATTCTGGGCGCAAGCGCCAAGCCCCAGCATGGCGGCGATGGCTAGAAAGGCTCTGGGATGCATGATTTTCATATCCGGTGCCTCCTCAATAAAGGACATGGCCGAACGGGCCATCCATGCCGCCCTTGCCGGGGTCCGCCGACATCAGGGCGCGATCCTCCGGTTTCAGGTTCGCCGCCTTGCCGCGCTGCGCCCCGAACAGGAAGAGTTCGAAATCCGACGGCGGCACGAAGTGATCGGCGGGCGTCGCTGCCGCGATACGGCGCGGAACGACCAGATGCGGCGTCACCACAATGACGAGTTCGGTCTGGTCATGCTGGAAGCCGGTGGACCGGAACAGGCTGCCGATGATGGGCAGATCACCCACGAAAGGATATTGCCGGATGCTGTTCTGGTAATTGTCGGACAAGAGCCCCGCAACGGTGAAGCTTTCACCGTCCCGCAGCTCGACCGTGGTGTGCGCCCGGCGGACCTTGATGCCCGGCACCTGGATGGTGCCCAGCCTCACGGATGTGGTGGGATCGATGCTGGAGACTTCCGGATTGACCACCATGTTGATCAGCCCGTCCTGCAACAGGGTCGGCGTGAAGGCCAGCGAGATGCCGAATTGCTTGAATTCCACCGTGATGGTGGGAACGCCAGAGCCGCTATTGCCGTTTTGGGCAACCGGAATGGGGAATTCGCCGCCCGCCAGGAAGTTGGCGGTATCGCC
>JAFECO010000526.1 GCA_018242085.1 Pseudomonadota bacterium | reverse complement strand
TGGAGTGAAACGGCGGGTTTTGCGAGATCCCAGCCCGCCGGCCATTGGCGGCCGGCGCAAAAGGAGATCGTTATGCGTTTCGCCCCCAAGCCCCAGGCCAAAAAAGTCCGGGCACCCGCCATCGTCCGGATGGTGAAAACCGCCGCGCCGGTTTCAGTGTTTGTTTTGCTTGCCGGAAGCATGATGCCGGCATCCGCCGCCTCGCTGTCGCGCAGCGTGGACGTTGACGGCACACCGGCACAGATCTGGTCCGAGATCGGAGATTTCTGCGCCATCCGGAATTGGCACCCGGCCATCGGCAGCTGCACCGAAGACGGCAAGACGCCACCGACGCGTACTTTGGTGACAAAGGATGGCAAGGCCACGTTCGTGGAATTGCAGACCGCCGTCAGCCGGGAAAAGCACCTTTACGGCTACACCTTCGTGTCCAGCCCCCTGCCCGTCACCCATTACAAATCGATCCTGAAAGTCTCCGCAAAAGGGCGCGGGCGTTCTCAGATCACCTGGAGCGGCGATTACTCGCCGGATGCGGGAAAAGAGAAGGATGCCGATGCCGCCTTGAGCGGCATCTACGAAAGCGGCCTGGAAGCCATCAAAGCCAAATTCGCGAAATAAACCTCACACTTCGCGAATCATGCGAGCCGGTGCACCCCCGCGCCGGCTCGCATACTTATGCCACGTGATTGCGCGGCCGGGATTGGCTTTGGCTGGCAGCAAAAGCGGTTTGCTCGTCGGCGGTCAGTGGAATGGTTTTCTGTCCGCCATTTTCCGAGGACTGGATTGCCGCTTCCAGCACCGCCATCACCGCCAGCGCCTGGATCGACGGCACCGGATTGGGAGCGGCGCCGCGCAATGCATCGCGGATGCCCGCATAATAGCGGCGATAATCGCCGGCCGGCGTGGGCATGCCCCGGCATTCGCCGGCGGCGTTCCAGATCTGCATCCGGTCCAGATCCACGCCCCAGCCCTGATTGCCTGGCAACATGCCCCCGAGCAGCTGCGCCTCTTGCTGGTCGATGCCGTGCTTCACCAGGCTGCCCTTGTCGCCATGCACCAGGAAGCGTGGGCTGCCGCCCGCCGCGATCATGCTGGCATGCAGGATCACGCGATGATGGGGATAGCTCAGCACGGCATGGGCCCAATCCACGGCCTGTGCTCCGGGACGCTGCATGAATAAATTCGCCTGCACGGCGTCGGGCAGGCCGAACAGGCACAATGCTTGATCGATCAGGTGCGGCGCCAGATCGTACCAGACACCGGCGCCAGGACCGGAACGCTCGCGCCAGCGGTCGCGGACTTCAGGACGGAAGCGGTCGATATGGGATTCGAAATGGGTCACCTTGCCCAGAACCCCGCTCTCGACCCCGAATTTGGCGGCCAGAAAATCGCTGTCCCAGCGCCGGTTATGGAACACGCTGAGAAGCCGCCCTTGACGCTCCGCCAGCGCGATCAGCTCGCGCGCCTCGGCCATGTCGAGGGTGAAGGGCTTGTCGATCACCACATCCCTGCCCGCC
>JAFECO010000525.1 GCA_018242085.1 Pseudomonadota bacterium | reverse complement strand
TCGCGGCCAACGCCGCCAAATGGGATTTCGTGGATTTCGCGCCGGCCCTGAAATCGCGGCCCGCCCTGATCCTCACCGCCGATGACGGCCTGACGCCGGACAATCAGCGCCTGGCCGCCGCGCTGAAGGCAGCGGGCGACACCGACGTGACCGAAAGCCATATGACCACCGACCATTCCTATTCCGACAAGCGCATCGCGCTGGCATCGACCATCGTGCGCTGGCTGGAACGGCATCAATCGATGGCGGGAACGGCGCGGGCGCAGTGACCGGCGCAATCTACCGGTAAACCTCATCCGCCAGCGCGAACCCTTTCAGGGCCCGTTCGTCCCCGGCATGGCGCCGCTTCAGCGCCACCTCGTCCTTGTCCAGCGCTTCGCATTTCAGGTGCTGAACGGCGCGCTCTATCTGCCTCGCCCGTGCGGCATCGTAGGGCTCTTCGCCCGCCCAATGATTGCATTCGATCTTGCGTTCAATGAAAGCGCGCACGTCGCGCGATAAAGTTTTCTCCATCGCCGCCAATTCATCCTCCGGCGCAGCGGACGCCGCGGCCGGCAATAGCAAGAGGGATGCCGCCATTATCCGCACGGATGCCTCAATCCACAATGAACAGCTTCGCCCCGGTGGCGGTGGAGGAGCGGTGTGCGGCATCGCCATTGTCCGAGACCTGATAGCTCATGCCTGGCGTCAGCCGCACAATGCGGCCGTCGCGCAATTCGGTGTCGAGTTCGCCGTCCAGCACCAAGAGCACATGCCCCCGGTCGCACCAGTGATCGGCCAGATAGCCGGGCGAATATTCCACCATCCGGACCCGAAGATCGCCCACGGTAAAGCTGCGCCAGGTCGCTTGCCCCGTCTCGCCGGGATGGATGACGGGCGGCACCTTTGCCCAGTCGGTGACGGTGAACGGCAGGGTCGGGATATTCATCGCGGCATGCCTCTTCTCTAGTCGGGAAGTCTTTTAGTCGGGAAGCCTGGGATGCGCCTCGCCGCTTTTGACGGTGAGCGCGCTGCCCATCGATGCTCCCACCACCAGCGCGATGGCCAGCCATTCGGTGCCGGTCAGGTGCTCGCCCAGAAGCAGCAATCCCATCAACGCGCCCGCCGCCGGCTCCAGGCTCATCAAGGTGCCGAAGGCCTGGGCGGGCAGGCGCCTCAGCCCGATCATCTCCAGACTATAAGGCACCGCGCTGGACAATATCGCCACGCCGATGCCCAGTGGCAGCACATCGGGCCTAAACAGCGCCGTGCCCGCATGCACGAGGCCGATGGGAAAGATCACCGCGCCCGCCACCATCACGCCCAATGTGGTGGCATATTGCCCATGCGCCGCGCCCGATTTCTGCCCGAACACGATGTAGAGCGCCCAGCACACGCCCGCGCCCAACGCCAGCGCCACGCCGCCCCAATCCAGATGCGCCGCGCCCTGGCGGATCGGCAACAGCAGCAACAGGCCCACCACCGCCAGCGCCACCCAGCAGAAATCCAGCCAGCGCCGCGAATGGATCAGCGCCACCGACAG
>JAFECO010000524.1 GCA_018242085.1 Pseudomonadota bacterium | reverse complement strand
TGCCGTCGAGGCGTTTGGCGCTGAATTCATAGACCGACATGGACATGTTCCTCTTCGTCATCACCCGCGCATGCGGGTGATCCATAATGACTCCGGCGGAGCGCGCGATCACTATGGATGGCCCGGACAAGCCGGGCCATGACGAATTGGGATGCCCCTGGCGAGCTTCAGCTCGCCATACGGCCTTTGTCCTTGTGACGATGCTGCTGCTGCGGCTGATACGCCTTGCGGGCATGGGCCTCGCAATAGGGCGAGCCGGATTTGGGCGAGCGGCCGCAGAAATGGAATTCCGAGGCCGAAGGATCGCCGATCGGCCAGCGGCACATGCGGTCCGAGATCGTCAGCACGGTGGCGAAATTGCCGTCGGCCAGGGTCAGGGGATCTTCCTCCACCACCGGGGCGGGGGGCTGGTGGGTGCGCAGGCTCGGCACCTTGGGCGACATCGAGACTCTGGGGCGCTCGGCCCGGCTGGGGCTGGCGCGGCCAGCCAGGCCCAGGCGATGCACCTTGCCGATCACGGCATTGCGGGTGACCCCGCCAAGGGCCCTGGCGATCTGGCTGGCGGAAAGCCCCTCGGTCCAAAGGGACTTGAGCTGTTCGACCCGGTCGTCGGACCAATTGACCTGGCTCATGGCGTTCATCGAGTGGCTCCCTCTTCCAAGGCCCAGCCCTGGGCCTACAAGATATCGGGTCTAGGGAACCGTACATTACCAGGATTGGCTAGGCCCTACCATCTATTGTCCACATGATTCCCCGGACCAATGCACTTGGCGCATCCTGCTGAGCTGTGAGGGAACCCCTCTATCCTAAAATCAGGCTTCAGATAGCCTCCCCCGCTCCTGGGGAGGGGCAAAATGGACGTGCGGGATTCGGGCGGCGGGGCCGTCCTTGTGCGAATGAAAGGCTGGTACTCCAGGCACCCCAAACTGGTGATGGCGCTCGGGCCTCTGGTGTTCGCCGGCTATGTCCTGGTCCGCGATATGTCGGGGCTCTATTTTGCGATACCGCCATTGCCGACAGGGAAAATGCAGATCGTCGGCCTCGCACCAGACGGGGCTCGCCTTGTCGCCGCGGAAGGCCGCAAGGAAAAAGATGGCAAACTGCGCGCCGATATACTCATGACCTTCGAAAAGCCGTTTAAGGCCGAAGATGTATGGATCAGTTACGAAGCGAAACGGGAATGGATTGATTGCTCAAAGTCGGTCATCGAGTTGGAAGGTGCTGGCTTCTACAACGACCGGGGCGACAAGGTGCTGACACGGTATTTCGAGCGTAAACCCGAGGCGGCTGGTCCGTCAGACAGGGAAGTGGACTATTTGTGCCATAACGCAAAAATCGATGTGCCGGCGGTTACCGGCTATCAGGCCGCGATGCAGTAGGGCCGAGACCTCCGGGTGGCACTAAAAAATAATGGTTGAGCCCGGCCCGCTCGTGGATTGGGTCCTCATGTACCGGCCGCCCGCCTGAATACGCGCTCCGCGCGGAGGGGGCATTCAAGACCTGGGGGGTAGTAAATATGCCT
>JAFECO010000523.1 GCA_018242085.1 Pseudomonadota bacterium | reverse complement strand
GGGCGATGCGGTGGTGGCGCCGGACGTGGATCATGTCTTCGTGGCAGTGGGCCGGATCGCCATTCTGTTTGTCGAGCCGGAAAGCCGGGCGGGCCGCGCCATCGCCAAGGCGTTGTTCGGCGATGGCGCGCTGGTGCCGCTGGCCCCGGATGTTCTTGGCGATCTGATCGCGCGCCTGGACGAGGCCGGGCGCATCACGCCCGTGAACGAGCCGGCGCTGGAAGAGATCGGCCGCCAGATGGTGCAGCGCCTGGCGGGCCGCGCCGTCGCCAGCCTGCCCGACATGCGGGTGCGCAAGATGATGGATCATGTGGCGGGGCGGCTGGATGCGGGGATCACGCTTGCCGCCGCCGCCAAGGCGGTGGGCCTGTCGGCGGGGCGGGCGCGGCACCTGTTCGTGGAGCAGACGGGGCTGCCCTTCCGCTCCTATATTCTGTGGCTGCGCATGACCAAGGCGGTCGCGATCATGTCGGCGGGCCGCTCGCTCACCGATGCGGCGCATGAAGCGGGCTTTGCCGACAGCGCCCATTTCAGCCGCACCTTCCGGCGCATGTTCGGCCTTCCCGCGGCGGCTTTGCAGATTTCATAGCCCTTTCGTTCAAGTGCGGCGGGCAGGGGGCGGATAGGAAGGGGCCATCCTGAACCCTGATCTTTTGGAGAACCCCGATGAATACCGAATGCGCCTGCAACCCCTGCCAATGCGGCCCCAACTGTCCGTGCGGCAACGCGGCTCCCGCTTGCCAATGCGGCTCCGCCTGCGCCTGCGGCACCGAATGCGCCTGCACGGCGGAAGCCCCCGCCTGCCACTGCGCGGAGTAAGCGGGTTTTAAAGCCCGGTCTTCGAGCGCCCCGTCGTTGAAGGACGGGGCGCTTTTTTGCGTGGCGCTGCCGCGCTTGAAGCGGCCAATCCCGCTCGGATAGAAATGCGGGATGGCACGAAAAGACATCGGCGCTGGTTTCATGGTGATGGCCCTGATCGCGGCGGCGTCCCCCGCTTTGGGCAATATGGACAAGCCGCTTTTCATCGGCGCGTGGCGGCTGGCGGAAGAACGCTGCGGTCCATGGCCGGTGGTTCTGAACGTGACCGCCGCCGACAGCACCCACATTGTGGCCGATGGAAAAGATTATCCGGTCACCGGCCTGCCGGGCCACCCGCCGCAGGACCGGGAAAACCAGATCATCACCAAAGACGCGGATTTCGTGATCTTCGGCGACAGTAAGAAGGACATGATCCTGTCCTTCAAGGACGGCCAGCGTGTCACCGGGCAGTGTCATTATGGCCATTCATAGAAATAATGGGATGCGCAGGCCTCGTCTTTCCAAAAGGCGATTTTGAGAAGGCGAAGCCTCTCTTTGTTCGGAGTTATGAGAAGACTTAACCCGCTCTTTTTGCTGCGCCTGAATTAAGCTTAAGGCTCGCACTCCTTGGTCGAATCCTGCACCCAGGCGGCGCATTTGATCAGGTTCACATTCTCCGCCGAGTCTTTGGCGTTGGGGTCGGGCATGGCGGGGCGTTGCAGAT
>JAFECO010000522.1 GCA_018242085.1 Pseudomonadota bacterium | reverse complement strand
ACCGGCAGGGCCGAGCGAGCGGCCAGCGCGACCAGAATTCCGCCTTTGGCGGTGCCGTCCAGCTTGGTCATGATGAGGCCGGTGAGCGGCACCGCTGCCGTGAACGCTTCGACTTGCGTGATCGCGTTCTGACCCGTTGTTGCATCCAACACGAGCAACACCGCATGCGGCGCGCTGGCGTCGCGCTTCTTGATCACGCGCGCGATTTTTTCCAGCTCGGCCATCAACGCGGTCTTGTTCGACAGGCGTCCCGCCGTGTCGATGAGAAGAATATCGGCATTCTCGCGCTGCGCTTTTTCCAAGGCTTCGAAGGCAAGTCCCGCCGCGTCGCCGCCGGCCTTGCCCGACACGAAGCTGGCGCCGGCCCGCCCCGCCCAGACCCCCAGCTGCTCGATCGCGGCGGCGCGAAAGGTGTCGCCCGCCGCCAGCACCACCTTTTTGCCTTCGCCCGTCAGGCGCCGGGCCAGCTTGCCGATGGTTGTGGTCTTGCCCGTGCCGTTGACCCCTGCGACCAGGATCACGAAGGGCTTTTTGGTCCCATCGATGGCCAGCGGCTTTTGCAGCGGGGCCAAGGTGGCGGCGATTTCCGTGGCCAGGATGGCGCGCACCTCGGCGTCGGTGATTTCGCTGTCATAGCGGTTTCTGGCGACAGCGGCGGAAAGGCGTTTGGCCTCGCTCACGCCCATATCGGCCCGGATCAGGGCCTCCTCCAGGCCCGCCACGGTCTCCGCGTCCAGCTTCTTCTTGGTGAAGAGGCCGGTGATGCTGTCGGTCAGGCCGGCGCTGGATTTGGCCAGGCCTTTTTTCAGCCGCGCGAACAGGCCGGTTTCTTCCGGCGGGGCTTCGCCGAAGGTTCTCATGCGGCGGCGCTTTCCTGCTGGCGGCCCACCAGGCGGGCGCCATCGGTTGCCGCAATGGCCACCGGCACAATGCTGCCCGGCAGGGCGGGACCGTCAAAGGCAATGGGCGCGAAACAGGCGCTGTGCCCAAAGCCGGGCTTTTCCACCAGCACCGATTGGATGCCGCCGATCATCTGCTGGAAGCGGGCGGCGCGGGCGGCATCGCCCTTGGCCCGAAGGCGCGCGCCCCGTTCCTTGGCCAGTCCCGTGCCCAGCTGCGGCATGCGGGCGGCAGGCGTGCCTTTGCGGGGCGAAAAGGGAAAGACATGCAGCTGCGTCAGCCCCGCATCGTCCACCAGCTTCAAGCTGTTCTGGAACATCTCTTCGCTTTCGGTGGGAAAGCCGGTGATCAGGTCGGCGCCGAAGGCCGCGTCCGGCCGCAGCCGCCGCACTTCGTCGCAAAATGCAATCGTGTCGGCGCGGCTATGGCGGCGTTTCATCCGCTTGAGGATCAGATCGTCGCCGGATTGGGCGGAGAGATGAAAATGCGGCATCAACCGTTCTTCCTCCGCGATGGCGCGCATCAAGGCGGGATCGGCTTCGATGGAATCGATGGAGGAAAGACGCAGGCGCTTCAGATCGGGCACCAGCTTCAAGAGCCTGGCCACCAGCTGGCCCAGGCTGGGC
>JAFECO010000521.1 GCA_018242085.1 Pseudomonadota bacterium | reverse complement strand
GGCGTTCAGATAGAGATCCAGGATCGCTTCCTGTTCCTGGAAATCGGCCTTGTCCAATTTCCGCATCCGGACCACCTGCCGCATGATCTTGGTGTCGAAGCCCGTGCCCTTGGCCTCGGCATAGACTTCGCGGATATCGGCGGTGAGCGCGCTGCGCTCTTCCTCCAGCCTTTCGATCCGGTCGATGAAGGACTTCAGATGTTCTTTGGCGAAGCCGGATTTGGCCATGGCGAACCTGTGCGATATGCGGAAAATTTGAGCGGGGCGGACCCTAGCCGCGCCGGACGGCCGGCGCAACGCGGCGAAAAATTCTAGCTGTGGGTTTTATGGGCGTGCTCGAACGCCGCCAGCTGCTCCGGCGTCGCATCCTTCTGGTGCTTTTTCTTCCATTCGGCGGGCGCCATGCCATAGATAAGGCCCCGCGCCTGGTCTTTTTCCAGCACGATGCCTTTTTCCGCGGCCGCTTCCCGGTACCAGTCGCCCAGGCAGTTGCGGCAGAAACCGCCCGCGATCATCAGGTCGATATTCTGCACATCAGTGTGCTCGCGCAGATGCTTTACCAGGCGGCGGAACACAGCGGCTTCCAATTCGGTTTCCTTGTCCATCTATTTCTCCATATCCGCCAGCGCGGCATCCAGAATGGGTTTCAGCCGTGCCGCGAAATCCTCGGCCTTTTGCCGGCTGGAAAGAAAATCCTGCCGTATCTCGATCAGCACATTGGCATGGCCGGTCTTGGTGCCATGCGTGTCCAAGGTATCGCCTTCCAGCGCGCCTGTATAAGGCTCATTGTCGCCCACGCTGAAACCCGCCAGCGCCAGATGCTTCATCAGGGGCCGCGCTAGGCGCCTGTCGCGGCCATAGAGCACGCCCATCTCCCAGGGCCGCTTCACGCCTTTCCAGGCCGGGGTGAAAGAATGGATGGAAACCAGGATCGCGCCAGGCCCGATGCGCGCGATCTGCTCTTTGATCGCGGCATGATAGGGCGCATGAAAACGCTGCAGGCGCCGCGCCACTTCCGCTGCATCGGCGTTGCGGTTGCCCGGCACGATGCTGCCGTCCGACAATTTCATCACCAGCGTGGGGTCGTCGGCGCCGCGATTGAGATCGATGACAAGCCGCGACTGGGTTCCCAGCAAGGCGGAGGCGCCATAGGCTTCGGCCAGGGCCTCGGTGACGAATGCCGCGCCGATGTCATAGGCGATATGGGTTTCGAACAAGGGCGCGGGCAGGCCCAATCCGTCATAATCCGGCGGCACTCTGTTCGATGCATGATCGCACAGAAAGAGCAGCTTGCTTGTTCCGCCCGGCGCGGGTGGAATCAGCGTGAAGGGCGCATCCATGGCCGGCGGCTTTTAAAAGCCGGAACCCGCCTCCGCAAGCGCACCCTTGACGCGGACGGGCCCGCCCAACCAAATGAGGGGCATGCGCCCAATGCTGTTTCTGGCCATTTTGACGGTGCCGGCCGCGCTTTCGGCCACGCCCGCCTTTGCCGACTTCACCGTCTGCAACAAAAGCCAGTTGGCGGCGCGGGT
>JAFECO010000520.1 GCA_018242085.1 Pseudomonadota bacterium | reverse complement strand
CATCCACCAGGCTTCCACCGCCGCCAGCACCCGCCCCACTTCAGGACCTTCCGGCACGCCCGCCGCCATCGCTTCGCGCCCGGTCAAGGGAAACCGCGGACGTTCCCAGCTTCCGGCGATGGACAGAAGCATGCGCCAGGGGATCGCGCCCGCGCCGCGCGGGCTCGCCGCCCAGCGCAGCAACACCAGATCGCGGAACCGCGCCGCGCCGATGCGATAAAGCAGCCGGCGCACATCCGCCGCCGACAGATGGGCCGCGATCTTCTCCTGCGACGAAGCCAAGCCTTCCAGCCGCGCCCGTTCGGCGCCGGACAGTTTCAGCCGCTCGCCCACCGCCTTCGCCACCTCCGCATCGTCGGGCAAAAGCGCCGCCAGGCGCAGAATCGCATCGGGCGGAAATTGATTCTCCGCTTCGATCAGCACCAGATTTTCCAGGCGCGGCAATTGCAGCGCATGGGGCAGCAATTCCGGCAGCACGCCCGACGCCGCCATCACGCGCAGCGACCGCAGGGGATTGGGGCATTCCAGAAGCCGCAGCATTTCCTTGGCGATGCGTTCGCCCGACAATTGCGCCAGCCCCGCCTTGGCATCGGCGGCGGCGCGCAGCGCTTCCACATCCAGATCGCCCTTGCCGTACCAGGCGTGAAAGCGGAACAGGCGCAGGATGCGCAGATAATCTTCCCGGATGCGCGTGGCCGCATCGCCGACAAAGCGGACCCGGCCCGCGATCAGATCTTCCACCCCGCCATGATAATCGAAGATCTCGCCATCGATGGTGGCGTAGAGCGCATTCATGGTGAAGTCGCGGCGCGCGGAATCTTCCAGCCAGTCGTCGGTATATTCCACCACGGCGTGACGGCCATCGGTTTCCACGTCATGCCGGAGGCTGGTCACCTCGAATGGCCTGCCGTTCAGGATCGCGGTGACGGTGCCATGCGCCAATCCGGTGGGCAGCGCCTTGATGCCCGCGATCTGCAGCCGCTGCAGCGTTTCTTCGGGCGGCATCGGCACGGCGATATCGATATCGTTCACCGGCCAGCCCGCCAGCGCGTTGCGCACCGCGCCGCCGACAAAGCGTCCTTCCGAAAGCGCCGCCATCAACCTGCGTGTCTCGGGCGCCGTCATCCAAGCGTGCTTAGAAGGATCAAGACGCATGACGGCGCCCGATTCTTTTCGTCTTGTCGCGGGATATGACCTCAACCACCAACGATTTTCGGTCAGGACTCACTTTCGGCCATCTCCCGCGACGGGGCAACGTCATCCAGGGATGCTTGGCGGGATCCAGTCTCATCGCGCCCCGCCTTCGCCCGTCAAACGCATCGCGAAATCCACCAGGATCGCCGCGGTCGCGCCCCAGATGGTGCGGCCTTGCGGCGAGAAGACATAAAAGCTGCGCTCGCGCCCGCCCCAGATCCGCGTTTCCCGCCGCCGGTTGGCGGGATCCAGAAAATAAGCCAGCGGCGCCTCGAAGGCTTCGGCCACTTCATCGGGATTGGGCGCGAGTGTGAAGCCGTCGGACAAGACGCCCACCAC
>JAFECO010000051.1 GCA_018242085.1 Pseudomonadota bacterium | reverse complement strand
GGCGCCAGCCGTTCCGGCTTGTCATCGAAGGCCAGAATGCTGCCCCTGTTCTGCATGGCGGCGGCGAGCGCCAGAGATTTCCCCCCTGCGCCTGCCGCCAGATCGAGCACCCGCATGCCGGGCCGCGCCTCGCTGAGCGCCACGGCGCGCTGCGCGGCCCAATCCTGAATCTCGAACGCGCCCGACAGAAAAAGCGGATGCGCGGTGAGATTGACACCCGGCGGGCAACGAATGGCGTCGTCAAGTTCCGCGGGAATTTCGCAAGGAAATTTGTCGGCGCGCAATTGTGCGATCACATCGGCGCGCCTGGCTTTCAAGGTATTGACGCGCAGATCGACCGGCGCGCGCGCCTGAAAGGCTGCCATCTCCGCTTTCAGCCCTGCACCAAAAGCGCGGGCCAGCTCCGCTTCCAGCCAGAGCGGATATTCGCCGGCGGCCCAACCCGGTTCAGGCGATGGCGCGCGGGCGATGGCGGTGCGCTCCGCATCCGTCAGTGGCGAAGGCCCATAACCGCCGGTAAACAAACTCTCCGGCGCATCGCCTGCCGCCAGCACCGAGGAGATCACCAGCGCGCGCGGATCGTCGCTGCCCATACGATGCGCGAAACGCGCCCGATGCCGGACGATTTCATAAACCTGATCGGTGATGGCATGACGATCCTTGGAGCCGGCAAAGCGATGGGCCCGGAACCAATCCTTGAGCTGGCGGTCCAGCGGCCGGCTGCCCCCGGCGCTTAAGATCTCGATGGCGGCCTGAAGCCGGGCGGCAGGGGTCATAAAACGGAAATCCTCTGCCGGCTTCTTATAGAAAATTGGCCCGGCGTACGAATCCGGATCAGCTTTTATTGCGATAGAAATAAAAGCCGGGAACCGCGAAAGGCAGCGGCTCAAGAGTCATGGCTTCGGCGTGCGGCTGGGGGCCGCAACTCAAAACATACGCGATATGACGGCGGGCGAGAATCCCGCGCGCCTCGCCGGCGCTGCCGCTTTCGAATATTCTCGTATCCTCCAGCGCAGGCGGCATCTCATAGGGCGCTCCCACGACCGAAAATCCGGTTCGCCACAAAATTTCCGGACCTGTCCATATTTCGGTCATCACCGTTCCCTGCTGCGGATAAATCCCGGCAAGCGCGCGCGCCGCCGCCGGCCAATCGCATTGCGGCGTGGCAGGCGCGTTCACCGGCGGCGTGATGGGCATGGAAGCGACCGGCCCGATCTGGAGCAGCAACGCCAGCCCCAGAACGCCGCTGCGGATGGGCACACGATGGCTGCCGAAAGAAAGCGCGAAATTGCTTTTCATGATGCGCTGCGTGGTCAAGGTCCATGGCAGCAGCATGACCGCCTGCAATTCGCCGCTCCATCGCATTTGGATCAGCGACAATGTGCCGAACAGGCAGAAACCGAGCACGGCCATCAACATCGCCAGCCGGATGCCCATGTCGCCATGCCTGAGGCGATGGATCACGAATGGCAATGCGATCAGCGCCGCCGCGAATTGATTGAAAAACGCCAGCAGATGGGGCCAGCTGTCCGGCAGCAATGGCTGCAATTCGCCGATCTCGCGATGCCAGGCGACGATCACCGGATCCAGATGGGGCCAAGGTCCCCGGAAAAAATCCGGATAAAGCGCCGCGACCGCCGCCATCGCGAACACGCCCCCCAGTCCCAATGCCGAAAGGCGGGACATGTGCCGGGCAAGAAAGCCTGCCAACAGGATCGCGGCCAGCCCAGCTCCCAGCACCACGGCATGCACGATAGAAACCCGGTCATAGGCCGGCTCGAAGAAAATCGGCGCCCGCGTCAATGCCAGCCACGCCAAGGTCGTGACCAGACATCCGGTCCAATAGGCCGCCAGCCATTCGCGGACATCCCGCGCAAACACGCTCCAGGCCAAAGCCAGAGCCAGCGACATCAGCAGAATGATCAGCAAGGCTTCGACGGTGGTGCAAAGCTGGATTCCCGCCATGCATCCGGCGGCGAAAGCCGCTCCGAGCGCTTTGCGGCCGCGGCCCAACCGCCCATCCATCGCCGCATAGAACCATGCGAGCTGTACCATCAGCAGAGCCAGGATCAGGCTGTGGTGATCCGGACGCCCCACATAAAAGGCCCGCGACAATTGGGGCTGGGTGAAGAAAAGCACCGTCAGCCAAAGAAACGATGGTCCGGTCACCCAATGCCGCACGCCCGCCGCGAAGACCGCCACCGCCAGCATCAGCAGTACCGGGCTGATGACCGCACCCCAGACATAAAGCGCGTCATGGGCGCCGAGGCCCAGGACCGTCAGCGGCCAGGCCCCCGCAACCAGGAGCCCGTCGAACAGGCTGGTCCAGTGAATGGCATATCCGAACGGCGCATTGATGCGGGGATCGGACCCCGCCGCCTGCCAGCCTCCCGTCATCAGACGGAATGCCCGCTGCAAATGCATGTAGCAATCCGGATCGATCAGCGTCCCGCGCAGCACGCCGTTTCCGGCCAGCGCCATAAGGCCTTCAATGACCGCAACCAGAAGGATGGTGCATCCCACGGTACGCGAGAGCGTCCATGGCTCGGCCGCCGCATTGTGCGCCGGATGCTGGAAATTCGGGTCCATGGCATGAGCTTGGACCCGGCCGCATTTAAAGAGCCTTAACCAAAGGGCCGGCCAGCCGGTTACTGGCCGCCCGGATAGTTGGGGGCTTCGCGGGTCACCGTGATGTCATGGACATGGCTTTCGCGCAGGCCTGCGCCGGTGATGCGCACGAATTTGGCCTTGGCGTGGAATTCCTCGATGGTCCTGCAGCCGGTATAGCCCATCGCCGCGCGCAGGCCGCCGATGATCTGATGCACCACGCCGCCGACCGGGCCCTTATAAGCGACTTGGCCTTCGACGCCTTCGGGCACCAGTTTCAGCGCGTCGCGCACTTCGGCCTGGAAATAGCGATCGGCACTGCCGCGCGCCATCGCGCCCACGCTGCCCATCCCGCGATAGCCTTTGTAGGACCGGCCTTGATAGAGGAACACTTCGCCGGGGCTTTCTTCGGTGCCCGCCAGGAGTGACCCCACCATCGCCACGCTGGCGCCCGCCGCCAGGGCCTTGGCCAGGTCGCCGGAATATTTGATGCCGCCATCGGCGATCACCGGCGTTCCACTTTTATGCGCAGCTTCCACCGCATCCATGATCGCGGTCAGCTGCGGCACGCCCACGCCCGCCACGATGCGGGTGGTGCAGATCGAGCCGGGACCGATGCCGACCTTGACCGCATCGGCGCCCGCATCGATCAGCGCCTTGGCGCCGTCGCCGGTGGCGACATTGCCGCCCGCGACCTGGGTATAGTTCGAGGCTTTCTTGATCCGCGCGATGGTGTCCAGCACGCCGCGCGAATGGCCATGCGCGGTATCCACCATGATCACGTCGCATTCCGCTTCGATCAGGGCCATGGCGCGGGCATAACCGTCTTCGCCCACGCCGGTGGCGGCGGCGACGCGCAACCGGCCCCGTTCGTCCTTGCAGGAATTGGGATATTTCTGCGCCTTCTCGATATCCTTGACGGTGATCAGGCCGACGCAGCGATAGGCATCATCGACCACCAGGATTTTCTCGATGCGATGCTGGTGCAAAAGCCGCTTGGCTTCGTCCGGCTTCACCCCTTCGCGCACCGTGACCAGCTTGTCCTTGGTCATCAGTTCGGCGACGCGCTGGCGCGGATCGGCGGCGAAGCGCACATCGCGGTTGGTGAGGATGCCGACCAGCTTGCCCGCGCCTTTGCTGTTGGGCGATTCCACCACTGGCACGCCGGAAATGCGGTGCCGCTCCATCAGCGCCAGGGCGTCGGCGAGGGTCGCTTCCGGACCGATGGTGACGGGATTGACCACCATGCCGCTTTCGAAGCGCTTCACCCGGCGAACCTGTTCGGCCTGCTCCTCGATGCCGAGATTCTTATGAATGACCCCCATGCCGCCGGCCTGGGCCATGGCGATGGCAAGGCCCGCCTCGGTCACGGTGTCCATCGCGGCCGATACCAGGGGGATGCCCAGCTCGACCGACTTGGTCAATCGGGTGCGGGTATCGGCGTGGGCGGGAAGGATTTCGGAGGCGCCGGGCACCAGGAGAACATCGTCGAAGGTCAGGGCTTCGCGGATGGTCTGGCTGCTGCTCATGGGCGGCTCCGTCTTGGAGCGCCGAGCCTGTATCAGCGGTTCCCTGATTCCGCAAGGGGCCTGCGAAACCGTCCCTTTTTCCCCCTATTCCGCCAATTTTGGCAGCTTTACGGCAAGGTCCGAAACGGAACGGAAGCCCAAGGCGCACGTTCTTGTCCCGCAGCCCCGAAATCAGAACGGGGGCGTCTCCAAAGGAGAAGGATATGAAAAAGGAAATTCGTTTGTTGATGGGCGCGGCGGTTGCCGCAAGCGGCCTCGTGATGGCGAGCGCGGCGAATGCGGCCCCTCACGGCGTCAAGGTCGGCGAATTGACCTGCAATGTGGCCAGCGGCTGGGGCTTTGTCTTCGGCTCGTCCAAGGATTTGCACTGTACCTATCGTCCCAGCAATCATCCGCGTGAGCATTACACCGGCAGCATTTCCAAATTCGGCGTCGATGTCGGCTACACCGAAGGCGGCGTTCTGGTGTGGGGTGTGTTCGCGCCTTCGTCCGACGTCCGCGCCGGCGCGCTGCAGGGCGATTATGCCGGCGCCACAGCCAGCGCCACGGTCGGGGTGGGCCTGGGCGCCAATGTGCTGGTCGGCGGATTGGACAAATCCATCGCGCTGCAGCCTCTCAGCATCGAAGGCAATAAGGGCCTGAACGTGGCGGCGGGCATCGGCGCGATCAGCCTGAAGTCCGCGCCGTAGACATACTCGCAGCGCAAATGAAAAACCTCCGGCAATTACTTGCCGGAGTTTTTTTTGAAATCGCGCGCCACCAGATAAAGCTCCACCGAATCCGCGCGGCTGGATGGCGGCTTCACATGTTTCACATCGCGGAAGGATTTCTTGATCCGGGCCAGCAATTCGTTGGTGGCGCCGCCTTGAAACACTTTGCCGACAAAGGCCCCGCCAGGGCGCAGCGTGTCTTCCGCCACCTCCAGCGCGATCTCGACCAGGGCGGTGGTGCGCAAATGATCGGTGGCGCGATGCCCCGTGGTGGGCGCGGCCATGTCGGTGAGCACCAGGTCGGCGGGCCCGCCCAGCGCCTCTTTCAACATCGCGGGCACGTCCGCATCGGTGAGATCGGCCCGGAAAAAGGTGACGCCGGGCAACTCCTCCATCTCCAGGACATCGGCGGCGACCACGGTGGCGCCCTTGGCGGCGGCGACCTGGCTCCAGCCGCCGGGGGCCGCGCCCAGGTCCAGCACCCGCGCGCCTTTTTTGAGGAAATGGAATTTTTCGTCCATGTCCAGCAGCTTGAAGGCGGCGCGGCTGCGATAGCCTTTGGCCTTCGCCGCATGAACGTATGGATCGTTCAGTTGGCGCGTCAGCCATTCGCGTGACGAGGCTTTGAGGCCCCGCTTCTTCTTCACCTTGACGCGCACTTCCCCGCGCCCGGATCCCGACGGCCCTTTCACGCCTGGGCCCTCCGCCGGTGCGCCGACAGCTCGTCGCGCATCTGGCGCAACATGCCTTCGCGCAATCCGCGATCCGCCACCCGCAGCATCGGGCTGGGCCAGAGCGCGCAGATCGCGGCGAAGATCGCCGAACCGGCCAGCATCAAATCCGCGCGTTCGGGCCCGATCGATCCGATCTTGGCCAACGCCCCCACGTCCATGCGGGAGATGCGATCGGCCACCTGCAGAAGCTTTGGCGTTTCGTGCCAGCTCGCATCCACCTTGGCGCGATTGTAGCGCGGCAGCTTGAGCGCGATGGCAGCCAGGGTGGTGACCGTGCCGGAGGTGCCCAGCAGATGCTCGCGGTTGGGATCGAAGTCCGGGATATTATCCGCCAGCGGCGCGAAACGTGCCCGCATGGCCTCGCGCATGGTTTCGAATCCGGTCCGGGTGCGGGCGGCGGCGCCATATTGCTCGGCCAGATTCACCACCCCGACCGGCAGGGAGGCGGCAAAGCGCTTGACCGGCCCGCCTTCGCTTTTGCGCTGCCATACGATTTCGGTCGAACCGCCGCCAATGTCGAAAATCAGGGCGCCTTGATATTTGCGCCCGATCAGGGGGGCGCAGCCCAGCGCCGCCAGATCGGCCTCGTCCTCCGGCGAAATGACATTCAGGACGATGCCCGCTTCGTCGCGGGCGCGGGCGATCAGGATGTCGGTGTTGGCGGCCTGGCGCGCCGCCTGAGTGGCGATGGCGCGCACATGACGCACACGGTGCCGCGATATGCGCTGGGCACAGATTTTCAGCGCCGCAATGGTGCGGTCGATGGCGGTGTCGGACAGAAGGCCGCTTTCGCCAACCCCCTCGCCCAACCGGACGATCCGGGAAAAGGAATCGACCACCCGGAAATTGTCCGGCGGAGCAGAACGGGCGATCAGCAACCGGCAATTGTTGGTGCCAAGGTCAAGCACCGCCAGCAAGGGACCGCTTCCAGCGGAGGGCCGATGCGATTCGCCGTGTCGTTCACTTGAATAAGCCCGGTTTTGCTGCATTTCACCTCGGAATGCGGACCCGTCCGCGGCCCGACGCTAGCATGAGCAAAAGCATCACGGGCAACCCAATTGCGCGCGCTGGCCTGCCGGCAAATCCCCGCTAAACTGTCCCCATATCGGCAATGTCAGGAAGGAAACGGCGGCAAGCATGCACGTGACACATAAATTAATAGGCGCAGCCTTCGGCCTGCTGACGGCGATCACGGCCGCCCGGGCGGAGACGGTTTCGCTGGCCGCGCAGCTTTTTGGAAGCAATGCCATTCCCCAGAACAAAAGCGACGCCTTCGGCGAAGGCCAGTTCCGCTATGACGGTCAGACCGGAAAGCTGGACTATTACCTGACCTATGACGGCACCGCGCCCACCCGGATCGACCTTCATGGTCCCGCCCGGGCCGGTGAAAATGCAGCGCCCGTCCTGGCCTTTCCCCTTTCGGCATCCCCCCTCAGCGGCTCGGTGACCTTAACAAAAGCCCAGGCGGACAGCCTTCTGGCCGGAACCCTCTATGTGGACATGCACAGCGCCGCTTATGCCGAGGGCGAGATCAGGGGCCAGATTAAGAAGCAATAACAGGCACCCAAAAGCGTCCTTGAAAGGGCCGCCGGGCTGGTCTAAACGGGCGGTCCCAAAGGGGTTTTCCCCCGGTTTTGGGGGATCGTCTAATGGTAGGACTGCAGACTCTGACTCTGCCTGTCTAGGTTCGAATCCTAGTCCCCCAGCCAATTTCAAATCGCACAGACTGGATATTTCCGAGTCCCACCTACGCGGGGGATGGCCAGTCTTCCAGGCTCGTTCACGCGCCAAGAAGGCTTGGCCAGTTCGAATCCGAGTCCACGGGAGCACAGCGATCCGGAGGACCCATTGTCTAACCTGGGTCCTCACTCATGCGAAGGTCACATTCCATCTTCACTCCGTGCGGGCCGGAGAATGGCTCTCGAAATAGGCTTGCCCGATGGGGCGCGTGGAGTCGGCCATCTGCTTTGCGGCCGCTGGCGCATGGCTGGCGAAATAAGCGGCCCCGATTGGCGGGAGAGATTTCGCGGCCCGCGCTTTGGCGACCGGTGACGGAGTTGATTGCACCTTCGCGGTGATGGGCGCCGCGGGCCTGCCGTCGTTGCGATCATCCTGCGTGATGATGGCGGGGCGGGGATTCGGCAGCACCGTATTCCGATAAATTTTAATCGGCGCGACAGCGGGCCCCGTCTGCTGAGGAAGCGCGTCGTTCGCAGCCTTGCCCTGATCCGAACCGCCGTCATAGGCGGGCCGGAGGCTCGCATCATCTAAGATCGCCGCTTGGCTCGTCAGTTGGACCGGCACCGGCGCTGCGGGTTCATACGGCGCCCAAAAATCGGATGTCAGAATCTGCGGCATGAAGATGGGAACGAAAAACACGGCACAGGCGGCCAGCAAAACCGGAAGCATGATGCCCAATGTTCTGCCGCGCCCGAAGCCGGGCTCATGGGGGGCATCCGCTTCATCCGTAGGCGGACCAACCCGATCCACCGGCGGCGAGACTTCGCTATCGTTAACGGGCTCTTCGCCATTGCCGCCAAACAGCCGCTGCGCCTCCCGGTCGCGCCAGGATTGGTCGCCACCGGGCGGCAGATACCAGTTTTCGTCGGCCCATTGATCGGCCAGCGCGGCAAAATCCCGCTCCAATCCGGTCGATGGCGGCTGGGTCTTTCCGGTTTCTTTGCTGGTCATCGCATGCCCCTATCCTCGCAAAGCGTGCAAGGGATTTGAGTAATAACTGCGCGCGCAGATCCTGGTTCCCATTTCAGCATAGCATATTGCGCCGCAAAACTCCGCGTCCATGCGGTCCACTAAGCGCACAAACAGGCGAGCGCTTGCTCGCTGTCCC
>JAFECO010000519.1 GCA_018242085.1 Pseudomonadota bacterium | reverse complement strand
GACCGGGACACTTACGCCGACGCGCTCCGGGCCCATGGCCATCGCCATGTGCTGACCATCGACGGCGAGGAAGACCTTGCCGCCGCCGTGGCCCCGCATCTGAAGCCGGGCGGGGTGGTGATCGGCCTGGGCGCGGGATCGATCAGTGCCTGGATGCACAATCTTCAGAAAAAGCTGGAGGGGATGTGACGCGGCCCTGCGACATGCTTCCTCCGGTGCGCGGCAGCATCACCCGCGATGCGGGCCTGAAGGACATGATGTGGTTCCGCGCTGGCGGTCCCGCCGACGTCCTGTTCCGTCCCGCCGATGTCGAGGATCTGGGCATGTTCCTGGCGGCGCGGTCCCGCGACATCCCTGTCTATGTGATCGGCGTCGGCTCCAACCTCCTGGTGCGCGATGGCGGCATGCCGGGCACGGTGGTGCGCCTTCCCGCCAGTTTCGGAAAGATTGAGGCTGACGGCACTCGCATCCGGGCCGGGGCTGCCGCGCTGGACGCGCATGTGGCGCGGGTTGCCGCCGATGCGGGGATTGCCGGGCTGGAGTTTCTTCGGGGCGTGCCCGGCACGGTGGGCGGGGCGCTTCGGATGAATGCCGGCTGTTATGGCCGTGAGATCGCGGACATTTTCGTGGAGGCCACCGCCCTGGACGGGGAGGGCAATCTCCTGACCCTGACCAAGGCGGATATGGGCTTTTCCTATCGCCATTCCGAGGCGCGGGAGGATCTGATCTTCGTCGAGGCCTTGTTCGAGGGCACGCCCGACAAGCCGGACGCGATCAAGGCCCGGATGGAAGAACTGGCGGCGAACCGCGAAGCCAGCCAGCCGATCCGCGCCAAGACCGGTGGCTCGACCTTCAAGAATCCGCCCGGCCATAAGGCCTGGGAGCTGATCGACCGGGCCGGCTGCCGGGGGTTGATGCATGGCGCCGCCCAGGTGAGCGAAAAGCACTGCAATTTCCTCATCAATACGGGCGACGCCAGCGCCGCCGACATCGAGGCGCTGGGCGAGGAGGTCCGCCGCCGGGTGCGGGAAAGTCAGGGCGTATCCCTGGAATGGGAAATCAAGCGCATCGGCCTTCCTCTGGATGAGGAGGTCGCGCCATGACTGTCTTTAAGCGCGTCGCGGTCCTGATGGGCGGCCGTTCGGCCGAGCGCGAGGTGAGTCTGTCCTCCGGGCGGGGCGTGATGCAGGCGCTGGCCGATGAAGGTTTCGAGCCCCTGAGCATCGATCCGGGCGACAATCCGGGCGATCAACTATATCGGGCCAAGCCTGACGCTGTATTTAATGCCCTGCATGGGCGATTCGGCGAAGACGGGACGATACAGGGGCTGCTGGAATTGATGCGGCTGCCTTACACTCATTCCGGCGTGCTCGCTTCCGCGCTTGCCATGCACAAGGAGCGGACCAAGGACGTTTATCGCGCGGCCGGCCTGCCGGTGGTCAAATCCATCGTGGCGGACCGCCGGAAAGTCGCCGAACAGCATCTGATGGCGCCGCCCTATGTGGTCAAGCCGGTCAATGAAGGCTCCAGCGT
>JAFECO010000518.1 GCA_018242085.1 Pseudomonadota bacterium | reverse complement strand
TGGCTGTTCTCGGCGTAGAGATTTTCGATGTGCAGGCAGACGCCCGCATTCTGGGCGAAGGCCTGGAACCATTCCTTGAACAGCTCCGTGTCCATCTCGCCCAGCTTGGGCTTGGGGATGCTCACCTTCCAGACCAGGTAAGGCCGGTTGGAGACATCGATGGCGACGCGGGTGAGCGCCTCGTCCATCGGGATCAGGGCCGAGCCGAAACGGGTGATGCCGGAAAAATCGCCCAGCGCCTTCTTCACCGCCTGGCCGATCACGATGGCGGTGTCTTCGGTGGTGTGGTGGAAATCGACATGCAGGTCGCCTTGCGCCCGCACTTTCAAATCCATCATGGAGTGGCGGCCGAAGCTTTCCAGCATGTGATCCAGAAAGCCGATGCCGGTATCGATGTCGCACTCCCCGGTGCCGTCCAGGTCAAGGGAGACGGCGATCTCGGTCTCGCGGGTTTTTCTCTCGACGGTTGCAGTGCGCATGGCTGCCTATCGGCTGATTTGCGATTCCCCTAATATCCTAAGAGGGCACGGCAGTCGAAGGGGGATCAGAATGTGCGGCAAATACCTGTTTCCAGGCATGATTTTCGCTGCCCTGGCTCTCACAGGAAGCGCCATGGCCAAGCCCGATGCGGCGTCTCCGGCTCCCCTGTCCGGCGATCAGCAAATGGTCGATGACCTGGTTCGCCAATGTGCCAGCCTCACTTGCCGCGCATCTGCCCGGCATTTCTCATTGCGGACGCCCGACGGAAAAACCGTTGAAGGGGATACCCTGCCCTTTCCCTATGTGAATGATAGAGGGACGGTTTTCGTCTATCCGGATGAAACCGTCTCCGTCTCGTTGGTGCGGCAGGGCGATAAGCTCGCCCCGCCAGTTTTCGTGGCTGCTACAGATCCCGGCGGCACAACGGCATCAAAGCAGGCTGATGTCACGCCCGCCAATTTCTCATTTCAACTACGCCAACTGGACAAGGTGCCGGGCACGGTTCTGATCATCACCAATCGGATGGATGCGGACATAAAGCTTGATCTTGTCATGTATGTTCCGATCTCCGGCGGGATGCGCGCGGTGCACACCTCGTCCTGTCCGGTGCTTCCGCCCCAAAACGGGCAGAAAAGCTTCTCTGGAATTGAGCAATGGCCGCATCCGGTCATGATGGTCGCCATTGCTGGTATCCATGTCCTGCCGCCTGGTGCCCCGCGCGTTTGCGAATAGTCCGGGTTCACAGATCGAGCCGTCTCACCAAGGCGTCCGAGGGTTCTACCGTCGCAGACATGTCAAAATTGGCATATGCTGTTGACCCCCCGGCCAAACCCTGTAAAGAGGGGCCCGCTTTGAAAGCTAGCTAAGGATATCTCCATGGCGCGGTCGGATTACCTCTTCACCTCGGAAAGCGTTTCGGAAGGTCACCCGGACAAGGTCTGCGACCGGATTTCCGACGAAGTCGTGGATCTGTTCTTCCGCGAAGGCCCCAAGGAAGGCATGAGCCCCTGGGATATCCGCGCCGCCTGCGAAACCCTGGCCACCACCAACCGGGT
>JAFECO010000517.1 GCA_018242085.1 Pseudomonadota bacterium | reverse complement strand
GTTTGCGTGGACGTCATGGCCGGCTCTCAACCTAGAGCGTGCTCAACCGGCCGCCATCGGCGGTGACGATCGAGCCGGTCATGAAGGCCGCATCGCTGGACGCCAGAAATGCCACCACGGCGGCAATGCTTTCGGGTTGCCCCAGCATGTTGTCCGGCACCTTCTCCTCTCCGCTGGCGATGTTGGGACTGGTCCAGAACATCGGCGTGTCGATCGCGCCCGGCGCGACGGCATTGGCCCGGATCCCCAAAGGCTTGCCCTCGATGGCGGTGCTGCGTGTCAGGGATGCCAGCGCCGCCTTGGCTGCCGCATAGGGCGCCACGCGCGCGGTGGTCTGAAACGCATGAATGCTGGAGACATTCACGATGGCGCCGCCCGGCTGCATGACCCTGAGCGCCTCTTGCGTGAAATAGACTGCGCCCATGAAATTCACGTCCATCAACTGGCGCCATTCGTCGCCGCTGAAATCCTGGATCAGCTTGAACGCCATATATCCGGCAACATTGACCACCACATCGACATGGCCAAAGCGCATCATTGCCGCTTTCATCACGGCGACAACATCGTCTTGCCGCGAGACATCGCAATCCAAATCCAGAAGGTCGCAAGCGCCATCCGCCCTGCATGCGTCCATGACGGTTTTCCGCTTGGCCGCGGCGGCAGGCAAATCCGCCAGCACAAGGGCGGCGCCTTCCGCGGCGAAGCGCCGTGCCGTGGCCGCGCCGATGCCTCCGGCCGCGCCCGTCACGACAACGACCCTGCCTTGAAAGCGTCCCTTTATGATTTCGCCGGTTACCATTCGCGCAGGCTCCCGTCATTGCCCCGCCATGCCGGATTGCGCCAGCGATGGGGAGATGCCGCGGCATGCCGAACCCGCGCTTCGTCGATGGCAATCCCCAGTCCCGGCGCCACAAGCGTTTTGATCATGCCGTCTTCAAGATCGAAAGGCGCCGGATCCTGAAGATAGGTCAGGAGGTCATGCTCCCTGCTATTGTAATGGATGCCAAGCGACATTTCCTGAATCACGAAATTGGGCGTGGCCAGTCCGAGCTGCACGCAGGCGGCAAGCGCAATCGGTCCCAAGGGACAGTGCGGGGCAATCGCCACGTCATAGGTTTCCGCGAAGGCGGCGATCCGCCGGCATTCCGAGATGCCGCCGGCATGCGCCAGATCTGGCTGGGCCACATCGATGATCGCGCCTTCCAGGAAAGGCTTGAAATCCCACCGGCTGTACAAGCGCTCGCCCAAGGCGATCGGGATGGAGGTTTGCGTGGCAATCTGCCGGATCGCCTCTGGCTGCTCCGACAGAAGCGGCTCTTCGATGAAAAGTGGGCGCAGCGGCTCCAGAAGCGCGGCCAGCTGACGGGCCATGGGTTTGTGGATCCGGCCGTGAAAATCGATGGCGACATCCAGGCCAAGCTCCTGGACGCGGCGCACACGCTCCACGGCGCCATCCAGCAATCGCGGACTGTCGAGGCGCGCCATATCCGCCGTCGCATTCATTTTCACGGCGCGAAAACCTTGCGCGCGGCGCTGC
>JAFECO010000516.1 GCA_018242085.1 Pseudomonadota bacterium | reverse complement strand
CGCCCCGAACCCAAGAGTGATATGGCCAGCGCCAAGCGCGTTTTATTGGTGGATCATGACGCCGTGCTGCGCGCCTCGCTGGGCGAACAGCTGGCGCGGGAAGGCTCCTATGCCGTGGTCGAAGCCGGCAGCGCGGCCGAAGCGCGGGCGCGGGCAAGCGAGGGCGGCTACGACCTCGCCATCATCGATCAAAGCCTGCCGGACGGCGCGGGCGATGCCCTGGCGCGCGAGCTGAAAATGCAGGATTTCGGCGCGCCGGTCCTGCTTCTGTCGGATGGGACGGCGCCGCCGCTGGCCGCCGAATATCTGGAGAAGCCGTTCCGCTTTGCCGACCTTTTGGCGCGCATCAACCAGCATCTCAGCCGTCATGCCGCCAGCGACGATGTGCCGGTGCCGATCGGGCCTTATCTGTTCCGCCCCGGCGCCAAGCTCCTGACCCAGGGCCCGCGCAAAGTGCGGCTGACGGAAAAGGAAACGGACATCCTGAAATTCCTGCATGCGGCCGGGGCCACGGTGGCGCGCGACGTGCTGCTGCACGAGGTCTGGGGCTATAACCCCGCCGTCACCACCCATACGCTGGAAACCCACATCTATCGCCTGCGCCGCAAGATCGAGGAAAATCCCGGCGAAGCGCGCATCCTGGTGACCGAAGAGGGCGGCTATCGCCTCTCCTGAGCAGCAATGGACCGGTTAATAAATTCTTTAACGCTCGTTAACCTTTGATTCGCCACCATTGTGCATGGGCAGAAAGCGTCCTCCTTCTGATTTCGGCGACGACGACGCGCCCCGCATCTACCGGCGGGCGGCTCCGACGCCGGTCGTTTACGACGACGAGGACGAATATTTCGAAGATGAGTGTCTCGAGCCGGAGCCGCCACCCCGGCGGCGGATCTGGCCTTATGCGCTGGTGATGCTCTTGGTCTGGGGCGTTCTGTTCGGCGCGATTGTCTGGTCGCATTTCGTTTCGGACCTGCCCGATGTGCGCAATCTGACCGCGACTGCGGCGCCGCGCGATGTCACCATCCTGGACGATCAGGGGCGGCTGGTGGCGCGGCGCGGCTTGACGCAAGGCGCGATCGTCGATGTCGCAAGGCTTCCCGCCTATGTGCCCAACGCCTTCATCGCCATCGAAGACCGCCGCTTCCGCCATCATTTCGGCATCGACCCCATCGGGCTGGGACGGGCCAGCCTGCGCAACATGATGGCGGGCCATGTGGTGCAGGGCGGCTCCACGCTAACCCAGCAGCTCGCCAAGAATCTGTTCCTGGATCCTGAGCGCACCTTCGACCGCAAGGTGCAGGAAGCGATGCTGGCGGTTTATCTGGAGTCACGTTACTCCAAGGACCAGATCCTCACGCTTTATCTCAACCGGGTTTATTTCGGCGCGGGCGTGTTCGGCATCGAAGCGGCGGCGGAGAAATTCTTCGGCAAGCACGCGGGCGAACTCAGCCTCACCGAAGCGGCCATGCTGGCGGGCAGCGTCAAGGCGCCCGCGCGCTACAACCCCATCGCCGATGCCGATGCCTCGCTGGCCCGCGCCGGCGTG
>JAFECO010000515.1 GCA_018242085.1 Pseudomonadota bacterium | reverse complement strand
ATGGCCCACACTCCGGTGGGCCATGACAATTGGGATTCGAATTGGGTACAAATCCTAAGCGAGCGCCATCACGAAGCTGGCCTCGGTCTTCGCTTTCACATCGTCCAAGGTGACGCCGGGCGCCAGCTCTTTCAGGCGCAGGCCGCCATTCTTGCGATCGACATCGAAGACGCAAAGATCGGTGATCACCATGTCGATGCAGCGGCTGCCGGTGAGCGGCAGAGTGCAGGCTTTGAGGATCTTGGACTTGCCCGCCTTGTTGGCATGCTCCATCACCGCGATCACCCGCTTGACGCCCGCCACCAGATCCATCGCCCCGCCCATGCCCTTCACCATCTTGCCGGGAATGGTCCAGTTGGCGATGTCGCCCTGTTCGGACACTTCCATCGCGCCCAACACCGCCATGTCGATATGACCGCCCCGGATCATGGCGAAACTGTCGGCGGAGGAAAAAAAGCTGGAGGTGGGAATCGCCGTGATCGTCTGCTTGCCCGCATTGATCAGGTCGGGATCTTCCTCGCCTTCATACGGAAAAGGCCCGATTCCCAGCATGCCGTTCTCGCTCTGCAAGGTCACGGTCATGCCTTTGGGAATGTAGTTTGCCACCAGGGTCGGGATGCCGATGCCCAGATTGACGTAATAGCCGTCCTTCAATTCCTTGGCGGCGCGGGCCGCCATCTCTTCGCGGGTCCAGGCCATCACACGGTCTCCTTGGCCGGCCGCGGCCGGACGGTACGGAATTCGATCCGCTTGGCGTAATCCTTGCCCTGCAGGATGCGGTTCACATAGATGCCGGGCGTGTGAATCTGGTCGGGATCGAGCGTGCCGTTGGGCACCAGCTCTTCCACTTCCGCGATGGTGACCTTGGCCGCCGTCGCCATGTTGGGGTTAAAATTCCGCGCGGTCTTGCGATAGATCAGATTGCCTTCGTGATCGCCCTTCCAGGCTTTCACCACCGCCAGGTCCGCCTTCAGCCAGGTCTCGCGCACATAGGTTTCGCCGTCGAAAATTTCGGTGGGCTTGCCTTCGGCCACCACCGTGCCCACGCCGGTCTTGGTATAAAAAGCGGGAATGCCCGCGCCGCCGGCCCGGATGCGTTCGGCCAAGGTGCCTTGCGGGTTCAGCTCCAGCTCCAGCTTGTTCGACAGATAGAGGCTCTCGAACAATTTGTTCTCGCCCACATAGGAGGAGATCATCTTCCGGATCTGGCCATTGTCGAGCAGCACCCAGAGCCCGACCCCGTCGGCGCCGCAATTGTTGGAGATCACGGTCATGTTCTTGACCCCGTTCTCCTTCAGCGCCGCGACCAGATTTTCCGGATTGCCGGACAGGCCGAACCCGCCATGCATCAGGGTCATGCCGTCGAACACGACCCCCTCCAGCGCCGAGGTCGCGTCCTTGTAGACTTTGCCCGTCATCACATCCTCCGAACCTGCCGCTCCTGCATACTGAAGCCCGCGCCCAGCCGCAATTGCACCGGTCAGCCTAGTCGAAATGTTCCAAAAATATGTGAAGCCGGACACATACTTGCGTGCAATCCGGGGCG
>JAFECO010000514.1 GCA_018242085.1 Pseudomonadota bacterium | reverse complement strand
CGCGAGGCGCGAGGACGCGTATCGCTGTGACGGGCAAGGAACTGCTTGACGATACGGTCTTCCAGACTGTGGAACGACACCACCGCCAGGCGGCCGCGGGGCGCCAGAATTTTCAACGCCGCTTCCAGGCCCCGTTCCAGTTCTCCCAACTCGTCATTCACATGAATGCGCAGCGCCTGGAAGGTGCGGGTGGCGGGATGAATGGCATGGCGCAACGCGGCCGGGCCCTGCGCGTCGGATACGATCTTCGCCAACTGCGCGGTCGAAGTGACGGGCCGCGCTGCGATCAGGGCGCGGGCGATGCGGCGGGCGTTCTTTTCCTCGCCGTAGCGGGAGATGATCTGCGAAAGCGTGCGCTCATCGGCAGTATTGACCAGATCGGCGGCGCTTTCGCCCGACAGGCTCATGCGCATGTCCAAGGGCCCGTCCTCGCGGAACGAGAAGCCTCGCGCCGGCGTGTCGAACTGGAAGGACGAAACGCCGAGGTCCAGCACCACGCCGTCGCTAACGCCCGCAAACTCATCCATGCGGGAGAATTCGCCTTCGACCAGGGTAAGGCGGCCGGCGAAATGTTCCACCAGCTTGCGGCCGCGCGCGATCGCTTCCGGATCGCGGTCGATGCCCAGCACCGTGCAGTCGGCCGCTTCCAGGATGGCGCGGGCATATCCGCCGCCGCCAAATGTGCCGTCGACATAATGCGCGCCATCGCGCGGCGCCAGCGCGGCGAGAACTTCGTTCAGCATCACCGGCAGATGACCGCTCATGCGTCACCGCCTTGCGCGGCAACGCGGGCGCGCTCCAACCGGGCTTTCATCCGTGCCAGGGCTTCGGCCTGAATGGGCGCGTAGGTGTCGGCATCCCAGATCTGGAATTTCTGCGACAGGCCGACAAAGGCGACACGGTCCTTCAGCTTGGCATGTTCGATCATCGCATCGGGAAGACGCACGCGGCCCTGCTCGTCGGCCACCAGCAACTGCGTCAGCGAGATGACTGCCGTCGCTTCGTCGTCATGAACGGGCGAGAAGAACGGATCCTGGGCCGAAAGGCGCGCATGCAGCGTGTCGATCACATTCTGGCCGAACGCTTCGAGCGCGGATTCCGCGAAGCTGGGGCAGACATAGACGCCCTGGGTGTTCTGCGCGGCGAGGATATGGCGATAGGACGCGGGAATGCAGACCCGCCCCTTGCTGTCGAGCGACCCGAACACCGTCGAAATGAACGGCTGGACCAACCCGGTCATCGCCTGTCGTCCCCCCTTTTCCCAGCACGCCCGGGCGGCCGCTCACTCGGCCGTTGTTCGGGTGGGGCATGGTCACCCCTGGGATGACATGGGATAACATGGGACGAAGCGTCGCGTCAAACGAAAAACCCATATTTTTGAGGGACTTGCATATGCGTTAACACGAGCGCCCTCACTACAGCTTGCGAATCTGAGAACAAAGCAACAACACGGAAAGGTTGTGGTGAGACCGGTAAAGATTGTCTTAACCACGAACGGCGTTCAGCCCACGGCTGCAGTGATTTTTTCTCATCGCCCACCGCCCTGATTCGA
>JAFECO010000513.1 GCA_018242085.1 Pseudomonadota bacterium | reverse complement strand
GCGCTCACCGACATCGAAAAGCTGAAACGCTTCCCCACATCCCGCCTCGCCCATGAACTTGAAGCCCGCGTGACGGCGGCCGGCGTTCATCCCCTGATGTGGGTCTTCATCACCAACGCCGCCATCATCACCACCGTCGACAAACCGGTGATCAAACCGGGCGACATGGCGGGCCTGCGCATGCGCAGCCTGCGCGGCCTGGGCGAGACGCTCTTCCAGGCGGCAGGCGCCACACCCACACCGATGCCGCCCGCCGCCGTGCCGAAATGGATCGCGGATGGCAAGGGAGACGGCGGCACCACGGATGTCTATGCGGCCGCGGCCGGCGGGTGGGCGAAGACGCAGAAATTCGGCACCATCGCCCCGCTTTATTCGGTGTTCTATCTGATTTTCGTCAATCAGGCGGTATGGGACAGCTTTTCCCCCGCGGACCGGAGCATCATCGAAGCCGCCGCCCGCAAAGCGGAACAGAGTGACTTCACTCTGGCCGAGCAGGCCGACCGGAACGCCGTCGCGGATCTGCAATCCGGCGGCATGACCTTGCATGTCCAGACACCGGAAGAGCGCCGGCAATGGCAGGCAGAACTGGCCGGACGCTTGAGGAAGGTCTATCTCGAAAAAGTGCCCGACGGCGAGCGCTGGCTGGGGTTGGCGGCCGGGCTTTAAGGACCCTGCCGCTGTTGCATGCGCGCCAAAATCCCGATTTTTTCCCGGACCTGTGCGCTTCGCTCGCGATTGAGGATCGCAACGAAGAAACAAAGCAGCACGGTCGCCGGCAGGGCATAGAGCATCAGCGCCAGTTCGATGTCGCTCCGCTGCTGTGTGGTCACCGCCGCGAAAATGGCAAACAGCAAAGGCGTCGGCCACAACCAGAGGATCAGGCGCCGGATCTCGTGCTGCCGTAGAAGCTCGCTTTGAAAGATCGACCGCAGGGAGAGAAAATCGGCCCTGTCTGGCAGCTTCGGCGCAGCACCGTTGATCGACAGATAGGCGCCAACCACGGCATAGATGCTGATAAGGCTCCAGGCGAGTGCCGGAACCGGAACGGCATGCGTGGAGCACACATAGGCAAAGCCGGCCGACGATCCCAGAAGCAGCAGACTTTGGGCCACATTCCGTAATCGGATCTGCCCGCGGAAGCGTCCGTACTGTGCCTTGAGTTCAGAAGGCTCCATCGCATCGAAAAGCGATTGCGCGCGGCGGTCGCGCGCCAGAACCATCAGCGCACGCAAGCCGGAAAGAACAGGCATGGCGAAGGGAACGAGAGCCCACATGAAGAGCCCGAACTGACCATCAGGAAGCCGGTGCGCGGCCCTGAGCGTGAACAGTTCTTGTAAAACAAACGTCACGACGCAAGCGGTGACGATGATGGTCTCGATGATCGCCCGCTTTGGCGTCGTCGGATTCTGCCCCTGATAAGCTTCCGCCAGGAGCATCGCGCTCAAAACGAGGACGGATACGATGACCGCCACGGTCCATCCGGCCGGGCTGGCGGGAACAAAAGATGCCGCCATCAGGCAGCAAGTGATGAAAAATCCCTGGATCGCGAGAAC
>JAFECO010000512.1 GCA_018242085.1 Pseudomonadota bacterium | reverse complement strand
TTTTGCCGAACTCAAACTGGCGGATGCGGGCGAGGCGGCGCTGTTCGCGGCGGTGGCGGCCCATCCGGTCCTGCTCAACCGGCCCATCGTGGTGACGGAGAAGGGCGCCAAACTCTGCCGCCCCGGCGACCAGGCGGCCGAACTGCTCTGAGCGTCGGTACGATTTTGTGCGTTGCGCGTTTTCTTTCCATGCGCGCCGTGAAACGGAATCATACGGACAAGATCGCCCGCGAAATGGTGGCATCTTCGGTGATCCAGGCCATGGGCTATGACGCCGATCTCGCACTCTTGGAAATCGAGTTCGTCAGCGGCGATGTCTATCGCTATCACTTCGTGCCGCGCCGCATCTGGAACGAGTTGCGCCACGCGCCGTCCAAGGGCGCCTATTTCGCGAACGCGATCCGCGAGAAATTTCCCACCACGCGGTTGACCTGAAACGGCACTGTCAGAGATCGACGGAAGTGACGGTTATTTCGCCCAGCGGCTCCGCCGCTTCTACGATATCGCCCACGCCTGCACCGATCACGGCGGCGGCCAAGGGGGCGCGGATGCTGATCAGGCCCTTGGCGGGATCGGCTTCGTCCACGCCGACAATGCGGAAGGTTTGCTGGCGGCCTTTGCGCTCGATGGTGATCTTGCTGCCGAAGGCCACCGTGTCGCCGGAGGGCGGCGGCGCCAGTTCGGCGCTGGCCTTGCGCACGGTCCAGTAGCGCAAGTCGCGCTCCAGGGTTTCGCGCAGCAGCACGTTGGTTTCGGTTTTCAGCGCCGCTTCGATCCGCGCCACATGACCGTCGATCTGAGCCATGCCTTCCGGCGTCACCGGGTTGGGGCCGTCGTCCACCATTCTTTCTGGGGGCCTGGCGGACTCGGAACTTTCTTTGACGAAGGCGCGGGACATTGAGTGACCTCAAATCGCTGGGAGGCTAGGCGGTCCGTCTCTTCTTGTCATTCCCGGCCGAGCAATGGCGCGGCTGCGCCGTTGTGAGGGGAAGGGAATCCAGGCGTCGAAACTGTCTGTCTGTTGTCCACCTGGGTCCCCTTCCCTCGGCGCTGGGCGCGCCTCGCCGGGGATGACAAGTGGTGTTAACGAGCGCGACTGCCGAATGTCTTCGGCGCGTTCGGGCGGCCGGCGCGTTGCAGGCGTTTGCGGCCGCCGCCGGCCTTTGAAGGCTTGGACGGGCGGGTTTCGTCCGACAGGGCGATCTCCGCGTCGAAGCTGGCGCGTTCCACATCCGATTGGCGGGCGAAGGGATCGTCGCTGATGGTGAGCGCCACCGATTGCAGCCGCTTGAGTTCGTCGCGCAGCCGCGCCGCGGTTTCGAATTCCAGGTCGGCGGCAGCGGTGCGCATCTGCTTTTCCAGGTCGGCGATGATCGCCTTGATATTGTGGCCCACGAATGCCCGTTCGCCGTCGGCGGCTTCCAGCACGCCCGCATCCACCATCACATGGTCGCGCTCATACATGGAGCCCATGATGTCGGCGATGTTCTTCTTCACGCTGGCGGGCGTGATGCCGTGTTCCTTGTTGTAGGCTTCCTGCTTGGCGCGGCGGCGG
>JAFECO010000511.1 GCA_018242085.1 Pseudomonadota bacterium | reverse complement strand
GAATGCCTGCTTTCCCGGCAGTCGCCAATATCGCGGCGGCCTCCACAGGCGGTACCTGGCCATGGGTGTTGGATATGCCATAGGGCTGACCGAACTGCACCGTACCCAGACCCAACTTCTCAAGCATCGCGCAGCATTCCTTCAACTTTCTCCGCTATGGCCAGAGATGCGGTCAGCCCGGGGCTTTCTATTCCGAAAAGATTGACCAATCCGTTCAGGCCATGGGTCGCCGGGCCTTCGATGCGGAAATCGGCATTGGGGTTTGCGCGTCCGCCGATTTTCGGGCGTACCCCCGAATAACCGGGCGACAGCACTGCCTCGGAGATTCCAGGCCAATAGGCCGCGATGCGGGGCACGAAGCGAGCGGGCACAGTCGGCGGCACCGCATAATCGATCCGGGCCGGATCGTCCGTCTCGAGCCATTCGACATCCGGACCGAACCTGGCCGCGCCTCCCATGTCCAGGGTGAGATGAACACCAAGTCCGCCTTCCTCCGGCACGGGATAGATCAGATGCCGGAAAGGAGGGCGGATGTTCAAGGTCGCGTAGTTGCCCTTCGCCAGAAATGTCGGCGGAACGTGAATTGAATTCAGCGGTTCGATGAGGCCAGCGAGCCGGGGTGCCCAGAGACCGGCGCAATTGACCAGCAAGCTTGTCTCAAGGGTGGTCATTTCTCCGGCATTGCGGACAGTAAGGAGATAGCCGCCACCTTGGCGTGTCACGGATATCACCTCCCCATTGCGCACCAGGTTGGCGCCCGACGCTTCCGCATCTCCCAGGAGCGCCAGCATATAGGCGTGACTGTCGATGATGCCGGTCGATGGCGACAGCAATCCGCCGGTGGCCGTCAATTCCGGCTCCAGCGCCGCGATCCGTGCCTTGCTGAGCGGTTGCAGGTCCGTGACGCCATTGTCCGCGGCTTTTTGATGTATCGCGGCCAGTTCTCGATCCTGATCGGCTTTGGTGGCGACGATGAGTTTGCCCAAGCGCTTGTGCGGGACCCCGTGACTTTCGCAGAAGGCGTAAAGTCTGTCCCGGCCTTCGACACAGAGTTTGGCTTTCAGCGAGCCTTTGGGATAATAGAGCCCGGCATGGATGACCTCGCTGTTGCGGGCGCTGGTTTCTTCGCCGATGCGGGCATTTTTCTCCAGAATCAGAACTTCGCGCCCCGCCTGCGCCAACGCCCGCGCCACGGCCAGGCCCACGGCGCCTGCGCCAATCACTACGGCCTCGGTTGAAAAGTCGGCGCTCATCCGGTCCTGAGATAGCGTACCGCTTCGTCGCGGCCAAACAGATAAAGCAGGACACGCAGATTTTCGCCGCGGGGACTTTTCAAATCCGGATCGCGGGACAGGATCAACCGGGCATCGTCATGGGCCACCGCCAGCAGTTCGCCATGCGCCGACGGATCGGCGATACGGAATTCCTCCATGCCGCTCTGGCGCTTGCCCAAGACCTCGCCGGGGCCGCGGAGCTTCAGATCCTGTTCGGCGATGACAAAGCCGTCATCCGTCTCGCGCATGGTGGCGAGACGCGCCTTGGCGGTCTGGCCCAGCGCGCCGT
>JAFECO010000510.1 GCA_018242085.1 Pseudomonadota bacterium | reverse complement strand
GTACTCAGGACGCAAAAAGACCGCGGCCCCTTAGGAGGCGGCTTTGACCGCCGCGTTTTCGTCCAGCGAATAACCGGCCGACCGAACCGTGCGAATGGGATCGCTCACGCCTTCGATGTTCAGCGCCTTGCGCAAGCGGCCCACATGCACGTCCACGGTGCGGGCTTCGACATAGACGTCCGAACCCCAGACCGCATCCAATAATTGCTCACGCGAAAACACGCGGCCCGGATGCTGGATCAGGTGATCGAGCAGCTTGTATTCGGTGGGACCCAGATGCACTTCGGTGCCGGCGCGGCGCACCCGATGGGCGGCGCGGTCCATCTCGATATCGCCCACGCTCACCACATCTTCCGCCAGGCTGGGGCGGATGCGGCGGAGCACAGCACGCAGACGGGCCAGAAGCTCGGTCATCGAGAAAGGCTTGGTGAGATAATCGTCCGCGCCGGTGTCCAGGCCCCGGATGCGGTCGGTTTCTTCGCCCCGCGCCGTCAGCATGATGATCGGCACATTGCGGGTTTCCTGGCGGCTGCGCAGGCGGCGGCAGACTTCGATGCCGGACAGCTGCGGCAGCATCCAGTCGAGCAGAACCAGGTCGGGCTTTTCCTCGGCGGCGACCAGAAGGGCTTCCTCGCCGTCCTGGGCTTCCAGCACCCGGTAATTTTCCCGCTCCAGATTGTAGCGGAGCAAGGTGATCAATGCGCCTTCGTCTTCGGCGACCAGGATGGTGGGCTTGGTGCTCATGCGTCAGGCCTTGTGAATCTCGAACGGAATGGAGGTTTCGCTGGTGACGTCCGCCTTGGGACGGTTGTTGGCCAGATGATCGGCGCGGACCATGTGATAGACCACTTCGGCGATGTTGGTGGCGTGGTCGCCGCTGCGCTCGATATTCTTGGCGATGAAGAGAAGATGCGTGCAGAGCCCGATGGTGCGCGGGTCTTCCATCATATAGGTGAGAAGTTCGCGGAACAGGCTGTTGTAGATTTCGTCGATCTCGCCGTCCTGGTTCCACACCCGCTCCGCTTCCTCGGCATTGCGGTTGGAAAAAGCGTCCAGCACCAGCTTCAATTGCGACAGCGCCACCTTGCCCATCCGGGCCAGGCTTTGCGTCAGGCGGATCGGCGGTTCGCGGTTCAAGACCAGCGCCCGCTTGGCGATGTTCTTGGCCAGATCGCCGATGCGTTCCAGTTCGGCGGCGGTCTTGATCGCGGCCAAGGTCTCGCGCAAATCCACCGCCATGGGCTGGCGCAGCGCCAACAGTTTCAAGGCGCGGTCTTCGATCTCGTGCTGAATGGCATCGATGCGGGCGTCCCCGCCCACGGCAGTCTCGGCGGCCGCGCTGTCGCGCCGGGCGATGGCTTCGATGGCGGCGGCCATCTGCGCTTCGGCCAGGCCGCCCATCTGGGCCACCAGGGCGGAAAGGCCCTCAAGCTGCTCGGAAAATGCCTTGACGGTATGGTCTGTCATTATGGACTCGGCCCGCTCTGTGTCGGCCCCTCGGATAGGGGCTTTCGGCCAACTCTATGCGACGTTTTTATAACACTTCCGTGACAGGCGCGGGGGC
>JAFECO010000050.1 GCA_018242085.1 Pseudomonadota bacterium | reverse complement strand
GCCACGATCTTGGTCATCTTCTCGTCGCGCACCGGCATGTCCCAATGCACGCTGTCGGTGCCCAGGCGGTTGAGCGGCGTGTCGAAGTCGAATTTGCCGTTCGCCATTTTTGCTTGTGCGGCGGCGGGCGCGCTTGCCGCGATTTCGGCGGCCAAGGGCGCCATCGCGAAGACGCCGGCGCGCGTCAGAAACGAGCGGCGGTCTTGTCCGGTCTTGTGATCCTGTTCCATGCAACTCTCTCCCCGTTGATGCCAGGCGAAAGACGTGGGTGTACCTGGCGCGATTCCAGTGCGGGCCAAGCGTAGCACCGTCCGGGGGGCACGGAATGCACGAAACCGCATGCAAAACTGGACAAAAGTGGCGGCGCCAGCATGGAACCAAGCCCGTGGCCGGCGGCTACATCCCGCGCCGCGCTGCACAAAAACCGCTTATGCGTTGAACCTGCCCCGCATGGCTTCCACCACAGTGCCACCCACGCGGACATTGGTGGCCTTGCCGTTCGCCATGCCGGCCGTGACATAAAGCTGGCTGGGGCGATTGACGAAGCGGCCCTGGCGCACCAGCACCCGTTCGTCCGGCTTGCGGATGCCGTTCTGCACCAGGAAGGCGGCGGCGCAGCCCACCGCGCTGCCGGTGGCGGGATCTTCGCTGGAGGCGCCCATCATGCGGCTTTCGATCTCGTTCTCGCCGGTCACCACATAATAACCGCTGCCGCTGAAGCGGGTGCGGAACGCTTCCGGGAAGGTGTGGCCCAAAGTGAGCTTGGCCAAAGTAGAGACGCTTTTCAGGGGCACGATCAAAAAGTTCGATCCGGTCGAGACCATCTGCGGCGCATAGCGGCTGTCGATCTCGTCCACGGAAAAGCCCATCACTTCGGCCAGCACCTTGGGATCGGCTTTTTCGCCGAACACCGGTTCCTTTTGCGTCATCTCCACGAACAATCCGTCGCTGCGCTTTTCCAGCGCCACGGTGATCGGGCCGACATTTTCCTCCAGCACCAGCCTGGTCTTTCCGGGCCGGGTCTTAGCCATGATGAAGGCGGTGCCCAAGGTGGGATGGCCCGCGAAAGGCAGCTCGCTGTTCTGGCTGAAGATGCGCACCCGGGCGTCGCCGCCGCTCCGGGCGCTTTGGATGAAAGTGGTCTCCGAATGGTTGAGCTCGCGGGCGATGTTCTGCATCAAGGCATCGCTCATCCCGTCGGCATTGGGAAAGACCGCCAGGGGATTTCCTTCCAGCGGCGTGTGGGTGAAGACATCGACCTGGATGAAGTCGTAGCCTTTGCGGGCGCCACTTTGACCTGCCGTTTGGGCACGCGCGGGCAAGGCGGCGGCGATGGCGGCGGCCGTCATGCCGCCCAACATGTCTCTGCGTTTCATGGAATGTCCCCCGGTCGTTGGCCCAAGTGTCGGGTCAATCGCGCCTTCGCGCAATCGGCACATGACAATATCGCAATGCGAAGGACGCAAATGCAGCAATGCCGTCCTCCAGGCGTGGTACTGGGCGGCTCGCACGGGTTCCGTTATGGTCGCGCCCTCAACACGCTGGGAGGTGTCATGGATTTCCTGACCAAATACTCGTCACAGCTGCTTGGCATCACGCGCATTGTCATCGGACTTTTGTTTCTGGAACACGGCACGGCCAAGGTTTTGAGTTTTCCCCTCGCGGCGGGCGCCTCGCCGCATGTCTTCAATATGATGTCGTTTCCGGTGGGCCCGGCGGGCATCATCGAACTGGTCGCGGGTGCGTTGATCGTATTGGGCCTCTTCAGCCGCTGGGCCGCGTTCATTGCTTCGGGTGAAATGGCATTTGCATATTTCATGGGTCATTTTCCGACCAGCCCCTATCCCTTGCTGAATGGCGGGGGCGAGGCGATCTGCTTCTGCTTTATTTTCCTGTATCTCGCCGCCGCCGGTCCCGGCGCGTTTGCGATCAACAAGAAGTAGCCCGGCTTAGTCCAAGACAAGGCGCGCGAGGCCTTCGCGCGCCTTTGCCGTTTCCCGCAAGCCGTGGACCGGCGGGCAGACGGACGCGACCAAAGCCTGGACCGAGCCTGACGGCCGCTCAAATTGTATCAATTTGTCAAACGGTTGGACCTGGGCCGGGCGGGCGCTTGAAGGGGCGGGCAGGCGGGTTCACACTCCGGCCCGCTCGCCCGCACGGAGTCGTGTCATGCCGGTTGGAACCACCGCTCAGAAATTCGCAGAAGCCGATGCCTATGTCGCGGAGTTGATGCGCGAAGCCCGCGCCATGCCCCGGCCGGCGCGCGGCCCCATGGCCATGAAGCGGCGCACCTTCCTGAAAGTGGCGGGCGCGGGCGGCCTGGTGCTGGGCTTCCACCTGCCGCGCCAGGCCTTCGCCGCCAGCGAGACGCCGCAGACCGCCGCCGAGGCCAGCAAGGACCAGAGCATCAACGCCTTTGTCCGCATCGCGCCGGACAACAAGGTCACCGTCTATTCCAAGGCGCCGGAAATCGGGCAGGGGATCAAGACCGCCTTCGGCCTGATCATCGCCGAAGAGCTGGACGCGGACTGGAACCATGTCGTGGTCGAGCAGGCGGACTTCAATCCCAAAGTCTATGGCTATCAGGGCGCGGGCGGATCGACCTCGATCCCGCGCGGCTGGGACCAGCTGCGCCAGGCGGGCGCGGGCGCCAAAGCGATGCTGATCGCTGCCGCCGCCAAGAAATGGAATGTGCCGGCGTCGGAAATCACCGCCCAGGATTCGGTGGTCAAGCATGCCGCCAGCGGCAAGACCGCCACCTATGGCGCGCTGGCCAATGCCGCGGCCAAGATGCCGGTGCCCGATCCGGCTTCGCTGAAGCTGAAGACCCGCGCCGAATATCGGTTGCTCGGCCGGCGCCATCGCGGCGTGGACGATCCCAAGATCGTCACCGGCAAGCCCTTGTTCGGCAGCGATGTGCGGCTGCCCGGCATGGTCTATGCCAACTTCGTCAAATGCCCGGCCGTGGGCGGCAAGGTCCGGTCCTTCAACATGGCCGAGATCAAGGCCATGCCCGGCGTGATCGATGCTTTTGCCGTCACCGGCACCGGCAAGCCCACCGAATGCATGCCCGGCGTCGCCATCATCGCCCAGAACACCTGGGCGGCGTTCCAGGCCAAGGCCAAGCTGAAAGTCGATTGGGACGAAAGCGAAGCCTCGAAAGACTCCACCACCGAATTCTCCGCGCGGGCGCAATCCATCGCGGACAGTTTCCCCGCCAAAGCCGATGACGAAGTGGGCGATGTGGACAAGGCCTTCAAGAACGCCGCCAAGACGGTGGACGCCTATTACGAATACGGCTTTGCCTCTCACGCCACCATGGAGCCGATGAACACCACGGCGCATTGGCATGACGGGATCATCGAGATCTGGTCGCCAACCCAGCAGCCCAATCGTGGCCAGCCTTTGGTGCAGGCGGCGCTGGGCGGATTGCCGGAAGATAAAGTGGTGATCCACCAGACCCGCGCGGGCGGCGGCTTCGGCCGGCGGCTGATGAACGATTACATGGTCGAAGCAGCCATGATCGCGCAGAAGGTCAAGGGCCCGGTGAAGCTGCAATGGTCGCGCGAGGATGATTTCGCGCATGATTTCTTCCGCCCCGCCGGATACCACCAATACAAGGGCGCCATCGACAGACACGGCAAGCTGGATGCCTGGCAGGAGCATTTCATCACCTTCACCGCCGACGGAAAGAAAGAAGTGTCGGGGGGAGGGCTGACCGAGAATATCAAGCTCTCCACCATCGCGCCGAACCTGCGCCGCGCCACCACCATGATGCCGCTGATGATCCCCACCGGCCCCTGGCGGGCGCCGGGCGACAATGCGCAAGTGTTCGCGCAGCAGGGCTTCCTGCATGAGCTGTCGACGGCGGCGGGGCGCGACCATGTCGCCTTCCTGCTGGACGCGGTCAATCGCGGCGTGCCGGAATTGGCGCCCAAGGACGCGAAGATCAATTTCAGCCCCGCGCGGGCCAGCGCCGTGATCAAGCTCTGCGCCGAGAAGGCGGGATGGGGCAAGAAGCTGCCGCAAGGAAGGGGCCTGGGCCTTGCCTGGTGCTATTCCCATGCCGGGCATGTGGCGCAGGCGGTCGAACTCAGCGTCGATGCCCATAAGCGCATCACCATCCATCACATCGTGGTCGCCGCCGATATCGGGCCGGTGGTGGACATGGCGGGCGCCGAAGCCCAGGCGCAGGGCGCTTCCATCGACGGCTTCTCCACCGCGATGGGACTTAACGTCACCATCGAGAAGGGCCGCATCCAGCAGAAGAATTTCAACGACTATCCGATGCTGCGCATTGCCTTCTCGCCCCATCAGGTGGAAGCGCATTTCATCCAGTCCGACTTCCCGCCCACCGGCATGGGCGAGCCGGCGCTGCCCGCGATGGCGCCCGCCACCGCCAACGCCATTTTCGCCGCCACGGGCGAACGGGTGCGGATCATGCCGTTTAGGAAGCTGGGATACCAAGTGTAAGTGATGGCTAGGCAGGCTTAAAAAGCTCGCAAAATCGCACTTGCTGATACCTTGCATGGCAAGGTATCATGTGATACATTATTCTCCGCATTGTGACCGGAAGCTTTAAGTCATGCGGAAACATCTGGGCCTGATCGCCATTGGCGGTCTTTTCATCGCCGCGATATTCCTGGGTGGCGCCTGGCTTTTGGAGGGCCGAAGTGGCTGGCGGGACTTCAGGCTCGGCATCTCGGAATGGCGGCTGCCGCGCTGCGAGGCGCTTTCCGGCCGCGCGGGGATCCGCGAGATCGCGTGGAGCGGCGGGGAAAGCGTCGGCGTCGCCATTCCCGCGACCTTGCGCTACGAGCCGGGCACCGGCGATCAAGTAAGTATCGCGGGCGATGCATCGCTGATCCCCCATGTCACGATCGACGGGAACGACATCAAGCTGGATTGCCGGCCCGCCGAACTGACGCCCGAAAGCCTGACCATCACCATGCCGGGCAAGCGGCGCTTTCAGACCTTCTCCCTGGCCGGCGTCACCAACCTGATGCTGAGCAACATCGATCAGCCCCTGCTGCATTTCAATCTGGCCGGATCGAGCCATGTGGTGGCGAAGGGGCGCGTGGACAATGTTCATATCAACGCCGCCGGCCTGAGCGACGCCAAGCTGGGCGACCTGGCCGTGGACGATGCCCATTTGAATCTGGCGGGCGCCAGCACGGTCGAAATCGCGGCCACGGGTGTTCTCGAAGTCAATGCGGCCGGTGCGGTCACCGTTATCCTGCGCACGGAACCGGAAAGTATCCGGACTCACATCATGGGTTCAGGACGGATCATCCACCAGTCGCAGTAGCGCGATGGCAATGTGCAACTGATCGGGAACGGCTCTGTCATGGATAGGATGTTTTCGCTCTCGGGCGGACTGGCAATGAATCATCCGATCCGGAAGTTGGATATCAGGTTCAAAGCCAAAGAGGCGCGCTACAACCGCAAATCGGTCATCGGGTCGTTGGCGATTGCATGTGAACCGTGCTTAGCTTGCTTTGGCAATTGGGGCTTGGACAATGCGGTATCCGAACGGTCGCGTTCCGAGGTCGTTGTGGCGAAAATGGATGGCGCGGGAGGTCATAGTGCTCCTCTGCCTGTGTGTGCCGCAAGTGGGCGTGGCCGATGTTCCAGCACCGACGCTTGGCTTGCCTCAGCTTTCAGACCCAGACGCTGTAATCGAGAACTTGACCCGGAAAATTATCTCCGGAGCGCTGACTGGCCAGCAGTTGGCCGACGCCTATCTAGGCCGCTGTGGGGCCAGAGTGCAGACGAGGGATATCCGAGGTGCGCTGGACGACTGCACCAAATCAATAAATTTGGTCGATTCGGCGACGCCTCGGCTCATACGCGGGCAACTCTATGCCCTTGCGAAAAATTACTCTGCCGCTCTGGATGATTTCGCAGCGCTGACGCGGCTTGAACCCAATGATCCGCGGTGGCACGGCCTCAGCGCAACTCTTTATTGGAGATTGGGGAACATCGACAAATTCGCGGCGGAAAGCGATGCCGCGATGGCACTTGTGCCGAACCGCATTTCCTCGCTGAAAGATCGCGCGGAAATCTATTTCAACAACGGCTATTGGGAACGGGCCTTGGCGGATTACGAAATGATTCTCGCCAGCGAACCCGATAATGCGGAGATGCTGCATTATCGTGGAGACGCCAAAACCTTCCTGGGCAGGTACGAAGATGCCATGCGTGATTACGATCGAGCCTTGAAACTCGATCCGAAAGGCCAGGCCCAACCGATCGCGCTGGCGAAAACCATTTCTCTGCTTGATCAGCGGCGATACGCCGACGGGGTGGTGCAGGCCCAGATCGCCGCCGACGCAGCACCGGACAATGCCTATATGCTGTTATGGCTCAATTTGATGCGGGCGCATGCGGGAAAGTCGAATGATCAAGATTTTTCGCGCCGCAGCGAAAAGATCGATCAAAAGGCCTGGCCCTATAGCGTGATTGCATATGAACAGGGCAAAATCGCAGAGGAGCAAGTGTGGGCAGCGGCCAGCGCGGGCACTGACGCTCAAACTGCTTCGAACCGGAAATGTGAGGCCGACTTCTATATGGGCGAATACAAGCTTGCCCGCGACCGGGACGGCGCGATGACCCTGCTCACGGAAGCGGCCGATAAATGCTATAAGGGCTTCATCGAATATAGCGGTGCGGTCTTCGAGCTCCGCGCACTGGGCGAAAATGTCAAACTCGGCCATTAGACATGAAGCGTGTCGCCGGTCGGAAGGCCAGGTTACAGGCGATTGTCTGACGGCGGCGGGCGAACCGGGCTGAAGAGGGAACATGCGAAGAATTTTAGTGAGCGCTGCGCTGGCAATTTCTGTCGCATGGGGCGCGGCCGCGCAGGCCCAGGGTTCAGCAACCGACGCCAAACAGCAAGTCTCGCAGCTCTTGCGCGATTGGGTGACGGCGGAGAATGAGCATGACGCCGCCGCGCTGGACCGCATTCTGGACGATCAGTTCATTTCCACCTATGCGGCGGGCAAGCCGACGCGCAAGGCGGCGTTCATTGCCAGCCTGACCAAAGGCAAGGCCGATCCCCAGCAGTCGCAAAGCCTCACCGACGAAACCATCGTGGTGGACGGCGACACCGCCATCCTGGTGGGCACCGACACCTTCCATCGCACCGATCATGCCGAACCGGACGGGCTGGCGCTGCGTTACACCATCACTTGCGTGCGCAGACACGGCCACTGGGTGGCGCTGGCCGAGCACATCGTCAAGCTGCCGTGACGGGTCAGCTGAAGAACACCTGCGTCACATAGAGCCGGTGCTGGCCGAACACGGCGTAGATGTGCAGGTGATGCAGCACATCCATGCCCAGCACCAGGTCGGGAATGCGCGCATCGGCGGACCGGGCCTGGCTGCCCAGAATTTTTTCCTTGTCCGCGCCCGTCACATTGTTGGCCGCGATCAAGACCGGGATATTGCCGGCGGTGACGGTGCCCGCGCCGATGAAGGAGATTTTGGGAAAGACGTGGCGATAGACGGTCTGGCCCATGCCATCCTTGGTGTCGCCGGCGGGCATCATGTCGGGCGTGCCGGGTTTGAAGCCCATGACCTGCTCGGCGATGTCGCGGCGCATCACCGTGCGTTCCGAACTGGTGTCGATCACGGCCACGATGCTGTGCCCGTCGATGGTGACCGGCACCTTGATCTGCCCGCTCTCCACGATCATCGGCACCATGGCGACGCCGTCATTGGTCCAATAGGCCACCTGCAACGGATCGGTGCATTGGGTGGGCGTGAGCCAGGTCATCTGGTTGGTGCCGAAATCGATCTCGACATCATATTGCTTGAAGAAGTCGTTGCTCAGGAGGCCGTCATAGGGCGCGTCCTTGGCGATTTCGCTGTCGCGGGCGATGGACAGCACCATGTTCTTGGCGGTGGCGTCGCCGATGGTGAAGGAGCCCAGGCGCACGCGGGCGCCGAATGTTTCCGGATTGGCGCCGCTGCCGGCCTGGCGGACGGTCGCCTGGATCGGCGCCGATCCGAAGCTCAGATCGCTTCTCGTCCGCGCCGTGTCGATGCTTTCGGTCGCCCGCGTCGCTTCCGGCAGGCCCAGCGCGGCCACCGAGGCTTGCGAGATTTTGGTGGGCCGGGTGCCGATATCGAGCAGGAATTGCCGGGGCGTGCCGTTGATGGTCACCGGCACGGTCACAAGGTTGGTGCCCCGCACCTGTTTCAGGTCCACCTTGTCGGCCACGTCGGGAAGGGCGCAGGTGGCGGCGGATGCCGCGGCGCTTGTGCCAAGAAAAGCGATAAACGCGGCCAGTATGGATCTGTGCATGCCATCCCCCGATGCGCCTTGAGGCGCGGCGATGCTGGGAACCTATCATGGCACAATTTTGACGGTCCATTCATGCCCGGCCAGGTTGCGCGCGCGAAGACCGGCGGCGCGGGGATGCCGGACGGCGTGGCGGCGGCGGGAGAGACTTCGCGGATGACTCCGGAACGATCCCGGCCGGTCCGGACGCGTTGATTCGTACACGGACCACCGCGCGGCGGCGCGAAGCCGGCCATGAAACCGGGCCGGCCGGGCCAGTTTGCTGCATTGCATGATGCCGCAACCGGCTGTTGCGCCGGCCCCGGCAAACATT
>JAFECO010000509.1 GCA_018242085.1 Pseudomonadota bacterium | reverse complement strand
GCCAGCGCCGCGCCGGCCTCTTCGCCCAAGCCGGTCACGATGTTGAGCGCCCCGGCGGGAAGACCCGCTTCATCGGCGATGCGGGCGAAGGCGAGCGCGGTGAGGCTGGCTTCTTCCGCAGGCTTCACCACCGTGGCGTTACCGGCGGCCAGCGCGCCCACCACCGAACGGCCGATGATCTGCATGGGATAGTTCCAGGGAATGATGTGCCCCGTGACCCCATGCGGCTCGCGCAAGGTGTAGACCGTGTAGCCCGCGAGATAGGGAATGGTTTCGCCATGCAGCTTGTCCGCCGCGCCGGCATAGAATTCCAGATACCGCGCCAGCGCCAGCGCGTCGGCGCGCGCCTGTTTCAGCGGCTTGCCGACATCGCGCGCTTCCAGTTCGGCCAAGGTGTCGGCCTCGGCTTCCACGGCCTTGCCGATCTTCGCCAGCACGCGCCCGCGTTCCGCCGCCGTGGCGGCACCCCAGGGGCCGGAAAAGGCGGCTTGCGCGGCACTGATGGCGGCGTCGATGTCGCCGGCCTTGCCCGCGGCCAGGGTGCCGATGGTTTCGCCCGTGGAAGGATCTTCAACCGGCAAGGTGGCGCTGCCTTGGGTCCACCGGCCCGCGATAAAAAGCTTTTGTTCGATCATGTCGGAATCCTACTTTTCATGCCGGCCGACTTGCCCTGAGCGGCATGGATGCGGCGGGGCGCCGGTCCGGCCCGGGCGAGAGATACAAGGTCGTAAATACGATGGCGGCGTTCGCGGCAAGGCCGATGAAGCCTGGATTGATGCCGCCCACCGGAATGGCAAATTCGTAAAGCGCGATTGCCACCGCGTCCCCGGCCAGGATTCCCGCAATGATGGCGGCGGGGCGCAATCGCCGCAAAACCAATATGCCCAGCATGCCGGGCAGGAACTGGGTCATGCCGAAATAGTAGAGATTGTTGATCGTCACCATCAGCTGCGAGGACGTCGCCGCGCCCGCGATCGACAGCAGCAGATACAGCGCCATCACCACCTTGGACCATTGGCGCTGTTGGTTGTCATTGAGGCCCGGCACCAGATTGCGCGCGACCAAAGGGCCGATGGCGAGACACACGCCCGTCAGCACCACCAGCGCGGCCAGTGCCGCGCCGGCCAGGACCATGCCCACCAGCGGTGCGGGAAGCAGCGCTTTGGCCACCACGGGGAACACGTCATTGGCGGGCGCGATATGCGGCAGATGACCCAGCGCGAAATAGGCGATGGCGGTGAGAAAGGGAAACATCACCATGTAAAGCGGCATGGTGACCTGGGCGCGCCGCACCGCCGACGCCGAGCGCGCGGTGAAAATATAGGCGCAAGTCTGCGGCACGATGCAGAAGCCCGCGCTTTGCAGAAGGATGGTGGTGATCGCGAAGACATCGCTGTTCAGGCTGGGCTGCGCTGCTTGTTTCAGGGCCGCCTGGGCCACCGCCGCGCCATCGCCCGACCAATGGGCCATCGCCACCAGCCCGGTGAGAAGGATCGCGGCGATCAGAAGGATGTCCTTCAGCACGGCGACATAGGCCGAGGCCCGGATGCCGGAAATCGCGATGTA
>JAFECO010000508.1 GCA_018242085.1 Pseudomonadota bacterium | reverse complement strand
GTTTTGTAACGCTTCCTCACCCTGAGCTTGTCGAAGGGTGGGATACGGATTCCGACTAACTTCGTGCAGGAGGGCGACATGCGCGTGATCGTACCGGGATTGGCGTTTTTGAGTCTGATGGCGGCGCCGGCTTTGGCGCAGAGCGATAGCGGGCCGCAGCCCACTTGCACCATGTGCGAAGGGGTTTATGTGCCCGCCGCCGAGATCGCGGCTTATTCCAAGAAGGCGGTGGCGGAGCATCGCATCGACCAGCAGGTGCGCGACATCGATATCGGCAAGGCGCATGTCGCGCTGGGCGTGGAGCATCGGGGCAAGCTGGACAAGAACGGCCCGCAGGCGGTGGCCGAGCATGACCAGGTGAGCGAGGTCTATCACATCATCGACGGTTCAGCGACGTTGAAGGTTGGCCCGCGCCTGGTGAACAAGAAGCGCCGCCCCGCCGACGAGGAAACCGTGCGGCTCTATAACGGCCCCGGCAACAATTCCGACGATATCGAAGGCGGCGTCAGTTACGACCTCAAGCCCGGCGATGTGATCTTCATTCCGGCGGGCACCGGGCATCTCTTCTCTCACATCGACGACCACATCGATTACATCATGGTGCGGATCGATCCGGACAAGATCACGCCGTTGAAGGACGAAGCCGCGTCGAAAGTGACATTGGGCGACTATTACAAGAAGCCCTGAGATCGCGTCGCGCTCGCGTGAGGACGCCGCCATGCGCCAAGCATGGACGGCGGGCGCCGGACATGCGCTGAATCAATTCTGCGCGCGAAAGAAGCCGTCATAATATCAACGGGCGTCCGGATGTCGGCCGGCGCGTCGATCCGCATGGTTTTCTCTCCATTTCGGTTTGCGGGAAATTGCGCAACGAATTCAAGAGTGTGGGGCATATGCGTTACCGATTCTATTTTTCCGGCGGGCCGGATCACGCATTCCGCCGCCATTATCAGAACGATCAGGCGGCATTCGCGGCCGCGCTTGGCCGCATGAAGGACGGGCCGATCGAAGGCTGGCAGGGCACGCGCCTGGTTTTTCGCGTGTCGCCGCCCGTGCCGCAAATTCACGCCTCCGCGGCAGGCCGGAACCGGCAGATCGCGGCGGTGAGAATCCAAAGGTCAAACGCCCATCCCGGTTGATTTGCCTCAAGGAAGCGGGGCTTTGCGCGCCGATATCCTGCCGCCTGTCAATTCAGGAGGTCAGCATGCGCGCGATTCAGTTTCTCGTCCCCGCCATCCTGGCGATGGGAATGGCCGGCTCGAGCATGGCGCAGCCCGCCAAGATGCAAACGCAGGAATTCGAAGAAGCCCAGTATGAAACGGTGACGGTGTACGCGCCCTATGTGGTCAAGCGCCAGGTCATCAATCCGATGATGTCGAAAGGCAGTTCGACGGGCCTGGAAATGGTTTCCATCACCCGCAGCGTCAGCTTCGCGGATCTCGACCTCTCCGATCCCGGACAGGCGAAGCAATTGGAAAGCCGCGTCGACATCGCGGCCCATGATGCCTGCCGGGAAATCGAGAAGAAATTCCCCAGATCGCAATATCGCCCCGTGCCCGAAGATCAGAA
>JAFECO010000507.1 GCA_018242085.1 Pseudomonadota bacterium | reverse complement strand
CGCGGGCCTGGTGGACGAGCACAGTATCTGGATTTTCCCGCTCGTGCTGGGTCACGGCAAGCGCCTGTTTGAAGACGGCGCGCCGGCGCATGCGCTGGAACTGGCGCAGACCAAGACATCGAGCACCGGCGTGATGATGAATCTCTACCGGCCCAAGGGCGCGGTGACGGTCGGATCATTTGCCCTGGCCGAGCCGTCGGCGGCGGAACTGGCGCGGCGTGCGAAACTGGCAAAGGAGGGGTGAATGGAAACTCAAACACAAAGAGGTTGGACGACAATGGCCGTGCTGACCGGTCGGGTGATTTTCGCCGGTGTCTTCCTGATGGCGGTGAGCTTCAAATTCATGGGCATGGGCAGCACCGCGAGTTACATCGCCGCCGCCGGGTTTCCCATGCCGCTGTTTCTGGCCTGGTGCGCGGCGATCCTGGAAGCGGCGCTGGTGATCGCCTTTCTCAGCGGCGCCTATTTCCGCGAAGCCTGTCTGGTCGCGGGCGCTTATGTGATCTTCCTGGGCATCGCGTTCCATGGCCCGTCCCATTGGGCCAAGAATCAGGACGAGTTCGGCTTCTTCGTCGATCACTTCACGTTCCTGGCGGGCCTGTTGTTCGCCGCCGCGCATGGTCCGGGTCCGGTTCTGTCGCTGAAAGCGGCGTCCGCCCCGCGATAGATAATTCCCCCCGGCCGGTTATAGTCCGGCGCCAGGATCGGCCGGGGAGGGCGCATGCCAGTCTGGAAAGCTTATCTCGGAGAGCTGATCTCCGAATGCCTGGCCATGTTCATCATCATCGTGCTGGGCTGTTCCGTCGCCGCGATGTACACGCTTTACGATCCAAGCCCGTACCAGAACGCCTATTGGGGCGTGTGCATCGCCTGGGGCATGGCGGTCACCATCGCCATCTATGTGACCGGCGCGGTGTCGGGCACCCATGCCAATCCGGCGGTGACCTTGGCGCTGGCTTTGTTTCGCGGATTCTCCTGGCGCAAGGTTTTGCCCTATGCGGCGGCGCAGGTGACGGGCGGATTTCTGGGCGCGGCGGTGGTCTATATTCTGTTCGCGCCGGTGATCGATCATTATAATTCCGTGCATCATTTGTCGCGCGAACTGGATGGCGGCGCGGCGGGCGTGTTCTTCACCCATGCGGGGCTTGCGGTCACGCCTATCCATGCGTTCTTCGACGAGATCATCCTTACCGGGTTTCTGGTCCTGGGCATCTTCGCCGTCACCGAGGAATTCAACACCGTCGCGCCCACCGCCAATTCCGGGGCGCTGATCATCGGGCTATTGGTGGCGACCATCGGCGCTTCGGCGGGATATCTGGAAGCCTGGGCGATCAATCCCGCCCGCGATTTCGGGCCGCGCCTGTTCGCCTGGTCCGCCGGATGGGGCAGCGCCGCCTTGCCGTCGCCGGGCAATTACTGGTGGGTGCCCATTGCCGGGCCGCTGATCGGCGGCGTGGTAGGCGGCGGGGCGTATCAAGTGCTGATCCTGCCATTCCTGCCCGCGCGCCATGCCCATCGCGCCAAACGCAAGGCCGATGCGTTGCAAGAGCCGGTGCGGCGCTGAAAGAGGTTTTT
>JAFECO010000506.1 GCA_018242085.1 Pseudomonadota bacterium | reverse complement strand
GCTGGATGGAGTGCAGGCGGTGCTGGCGACCAGCGCCAATGGCGTGCGGGCGCTGGCGGCGCGCAGCGATGCGCGCGATGTGCCCCTCTTCGCGGTGGGGCCGCAGACCGCGGAGGCGGCGGCCCGCGCCGGATTTATCCGTATACGGAATGCAGGGGGCGACGCGACGGCGCTGGCCGAAGCCGTTCCCGCCTGGGCCGATTCCAAAAAGGGTCCGCTGCTGCATGCGGCGGGCGAAGAAAGCAGCGGCAAGCTGGCGGAAGCGCTGGCGGCAAAAGGCTTTCAGGTGCTGCGGGAAACGCTTTATCGCGTGGAAGCGGCGGCGAATCTGCCGGATGCGGCCGTTGGGGCGCTGCGGGAAAACTCGGTCCAGGCCGCGCTGTTCTTCTCGCCCCGCAGCGCCGGGATTTTCGCCGAACGGGCGCGCCAGGCCGGGCTTTCCACCGCCGGATTGCTGGCGATCTGCATCAGCGCCAAGACCGCGGACGCCCTTCACGGCCTCTCTTTTTCCGAAATCAAGGTCGCGGCGGCTCCCAATCAGGCGGCGCTTCTGGCCTGCCTTTAAACGCTCTTTAAGGGTCGCGGGTACAACCTTCAATTGCGTGTACTGCGTGTAACCTCCCCTGGTTGGCCCCGGACCATCCCGGCATCCGGTCGCCAGCCCAGCCTGGAGCGGATGACGAAACGCTCGTCATCCGCTCATTTTTTGCGGAATTGGCCTTTTGATGGGGGCATGCCGCCGGCCTTGACCTCTCCTGCTGCAGCGCCACACTTTGCCGATGCAGGGTGAGGCGCTGGCGAATACCGAGGATTTTGGCGGAGCCGATCCGGTGACCGGCCCCGCGCGGGCGGCGCTGGCGGGCAGGGACGCGCCTTACGCCAAATACGACCTGGGACGCGCCTATGACGAAATGTTCGCGCCCGACGGCAAGCCGCGGCCGCCCTATATCGCGCTCGATTCCCGTCTCACCAGCCTGGCGCTGGAAGAATTGGTGCGCCGCCAGCAGGCTTGCGAGCAAAGCTTTCTGCACCAGGGCATCACCTTCACCGTCTATAGCGACAATCAGGCGACCGAACGCATCATCCCCACCGACCTTCTGCCGCGCATCGTCACGGCCGGCGAATGGGAGCGGATCGAGCGCGGCCTCACCCAGCGCATCACCGCGCTCAATCTTTTTCTGCGCGACATTTACGGCGACGGGCGGGTGCTGAAAGACGGCATCGTGCCGCGCGAGATGATCTATGGTTCCAAGCATTACCGCCGCGAGATGCGGGGGCTGCCGGTGCCGCATGGGTCTTACGTCAATATCTGCGGCAGCGATCTGGTGCGCAACGAAGCGGGCGACTTCGTGGTGCTGGAAGATAATCTTCGGGTGCCGTCCGGCGTGTCCTACATGCTGGCCAACCGCGATGTGGCGCGGCGCGCCTTTCCCGGCGTCTTCCGCAGCATGAATGTGCGGCCCATCGAGCATTATCCGCTGGAGCTTCTGGCCACTTTGCGGGCGCTGGCGCCGTTCGAGCAGGACGTCTCCATCGCGGTGCTGACGCCGGGCGTGTTCAATTCCGCCTATTTCGAGCACGC
>JAFECO010000505.1 GCA_018242085.1 Pseudomonadota bacterium | reverse complement strand
GGGTCCTTCTGAAACACCGCCATCACCGCGCGCAGCGGCACATTCTGTTTCACATTGTTGAGGATGATGAAGCTGTTGGAGCCGATGCCGAAATCCGCCGCCCCGCCCGCCAGAAGTTGCGGCACATTCACCTGCGCGCCGCCGGCGCGGATGGTGACGTCCAAACCGCGCTTGGCATAAAAGCCCTTGGCCAGTGCCTGATAGAATCCGCCATGCTCGGCTTGCGCTTTCCAGTCCGTGACAAAGGTGATGTGCGTGCGCGGCGCGGGCTGCGCCATCGCGGGCGTGATCAGGATGGACAGAAGGAAGGCGAGCAGAATGCGCATGCCCGCTTATAGCATGCAGGTCCCCCTAGAGAAGCCGACGCATAAGGGAGCCGACGCGTGCACAGGCCCGCCTCCCCCATGCGTGCGAAACACGCTGATGGGGGAGGTGTCCGGTTCATAGCGGCAGCGTATGAACGCGCTTGCGATGCGAAGGGGGAATCAAAAATTAGCGCGCGGGCTCAGCCGGCGCGCGATCGCGATCATCGCCGCCGAACAGCCAGCCCAGGACACGGTCGAACGCGTCGCGGCGGCGGGGCCGTTCCGTTTCTCCAGGCGGCGGCTCGGCCCGCGCCACGGCGCTCCCGGATTCGTCGTCGCCGGTAATGACCTGTCCGGAAGGTTCGGAGGCCAGCAATTCGTCCAGAACATGAGGCGGTTCGGGCGGCGAGCGGTTGAGGCCGTGCAGTGGCAGGCCCTTTTCCGCCGTCAGCATGGCGGCTTTCCAGATCTGCGCCGGCAAGGTCCCGCCGGTGACGCCGCGGGTGGGGGAATTGTCGTCATTGCCCACCCACACCGCCGTCACATAATCGGTGGTGAAGCCCACGAACCAGGCATCCTGGGAATTCTGGGTGGTGCCGGTCTTGCCGGCGGCCTCGCGGGGGCCGAGCGAGGCGCTGCCGCCGGTGCCCGTGGCCACCACATTCCACAACATTGCCAGAAGATCGCGATCCACCGACGCATCGATCACCCGCTGGGGCTTGGGCTGGGCGCGGCGATAGAGAATCTTTCCGCCGGCATCGTCGACTTCGGTGATGAAATAGGGATCGGCGCGCAGCCCGCCATTGGCGAAGGCGGCATAGGCGGCGGTCAGTTCCAGCGGCGTCACTTCGCTGGTGCCCAGCGCCAGCGATGGGTTGGGCTCCAGCGGCGAGGTGATGCCCACGCGCCTGGCGGCGTCCACCACTTTCTTGACGCCGACTTCCTGGGCCAGATTGACGGTGATGGTGTTGACCGAATGGGCCAGCGCATCGGCCAGGGTCAAGGTGCCGTAATAATGATCGCCGAAATTCTGCGGCTGATAACCGTTGATATCGACCGCCACATCGTCACGCATGTCCCAGGGCGAAATGCCGTCTTCCAGCGCCGCCAGATAGACGAAGGGCTTGAAGGCGGAGCCGGGCTGGCGGCGGGCCTGCACCGCGCGGTTGAACACGGACGTCTGATAGTCGATGCCGCCCAGAAGCGCGGCGACCGCGCCATCGGGCTTCATCATCACCACGGCGGCTTCCTGGGTGCGGGTGCGCTTGCCGGATTTGGCGATCAC
>JAFECO010000504.1 GCA_018242085.1 Pseudomonadota bacterium | reverse complement strand
GCTTCACGCATCGTTCTGCTCCTTGCTTCAATCATCTGGCGCCCGGCGACGGGCGCGCTTCTTATATCAAAGAATCCCAATCCGACGGCTTGGACGACAGCGCGCCTTTCAGGCGCTCCAGCCCGACTTTCAACTGTTCGATGCTTGAGGCCGTGCCCAGGCACAGGCGTATGCCGGAAATGCTGGCGCCCGGCAGGATCGGGCTCTCCGGCGGCGTGATCACCAGCCCCGCGCGCAAGGCCCGGCCCGCCACCAGTTCGGCTTCGCGCGCCGGCATGGACAGCCACAGATGCGGCGCCGAGGTCGGCGTCGTCTGGTCCAGCCCCAGCATGGTCCGCGCCAGAACCAGGCGCCGGCCGATTTCTTCGGTCACGGCATTGGCGATCTTGAAGGCCGAGCCGTCTTCGACCCATTGGGCGAAGAGAAGCCCGCCCAATGCGGATGGCGAATAGACCGTCGCCCGGATCGCCTGCACGATGGAATCGAATGACGGGCCCGGCGGGCAGACCAGAAAACCCAGGCGCAATCCCGGCGCCAAGGATTTCGAAATGCCGCCAATGTAAAAGCTGCGTTCCGGCAGATACGCCGAGACCGGGATGGTGGCATCCTCGCCGTGATTTCCGAACAGGGCGTAATTGTCGTCCTCGACCAGCCACAATTTGTTGCGCTGCGCGATCTTCGCGATCGCCTGGCGCCTGGTCTTGCTCATGGTGCGGCCGGTGGGATTTTGCGCCGTGGGCATCAGATAGAGAATCTTCGCCCTGGTTTTCCGGCAGGCCGTTTCAAGCTCGGCGGGAATGATGCCTTCGCAGTCCATCCGAATCCCGTGCAGCTTGTAGCCGCGATACTGCGCCAGGGTCTTCATGCCATAGAAGGTCGCTTCCTCGCAGAGGATGGTGTCTCCCGGTTTGCTGAGCAGTTCGAAGACCAGGGAAATCGCATGCTGGGCGCCGGTGGTCGGGATCAACTGCTTCCAGTCCACATCGTAATTCGCCACCCGCTTGAGCCATGTGGCCGCCGCGCGGCGCTGGTTCTCCGGTCCGGCGGACGGGGCATAGGCCAGCGCGCCGAACGCTTCCCATTGGCGCAAGGCATAGGATTTGTAATCGACGAAATAAGGCACGGCCGCGTGATGGGGCACGACATTGACCGACAGATCGATGATCTGGTCTTCATAGCTTTCCGGCGACAGGTCTTCGCCAAAGGGGCTTGTCACATAAGTCCCCCGGCCCACCTGGCCCCGCGCCAGCCCGCGCCGTTCCGCTTCCAGATAGGCTTTGGTGATGGTGCCGACGCTGAAGCCCAGATGGTCGGCGAGCAGGCGTTGCGCGGGAAGCCGCGTTCCGTTTTTCAGCGTGCCGCTCCGGACATCGCGTTCGAGTGCGGAAACGATCCGGTCGTGCAGAGGGCCGGAGCCGCTCAGCTTGGGTTTCCAGGACATGCGATCTTCCAAGGCGGGGCGCAAAATTTTCTACAACCGAAAAGTGTTGTTGCACAATTGGGCGCCCGCCGTTGCGGGGCGCGAACCGAATACGTCATGATGTAGTAGTGCAATAATGGAATTGACATATGACATGCAAGAGCATTTGTTTT
>JAFECO010000503.1 GCA_018242085.1 Pseudomonadota bacterium | reverse complement strand
CTCAGCGCCGCCGCAAGACCGTCCGGTCCATTGCGTATTTCCTCCACGTCGTGACCATGGGCGCCAAGGGCATGGCAGATATGATCGGCGGTTTCCGGATCGTCTTCGATCAGCAATATTTTCATGGCGCCATTGTCCTGGACGGGCGCGGCCGCTGGCAAGGCATTAGACTGGCCGGCAGAGGTCTTTCCAGGCGCCGAAAATTGATTTTCCGTATAGAGAGATAAGCCGAACCGGCCGTTTCGGCCTCCAATGCATCCAGACAGGGGAAGACGGGAGCGAGCATGTCCAGAAAATTGTGGGATATCTCCCAACCCTTGCGCCCGGCACTGCCGGTCTGGCCGGGCGATACGGTTTTCTCGGCGCGGCCGCGCTGGACCTATGGCGATGGCAGCCCGGTGAATGTGACCGCCATCCAGCTTTCCACCCATTCGGGTGCTCATGCCGACGCGCCCCTGCATTATGATCCCGCCGGACTGTCGATCGAGGCGGTATCGCTTGAGCCTTATCTGGGGCCGTGCCGGGTGGTGGATGCGCGCGGATGCGGGGACGCTATCGGCGCCGATCTGGTGGATGCCCATTGGAGTGCCGGCGTCACCCGCATGCTGTTTCGCACCTTCGACCGCTTTCCCATGGAGCGCTGGCCGGAACGTTTCACCGCCGTCAGTGCCGGGGCCATTCAAGCCCTTGGCGCCCACGGCGTGATCCTGGTGGGCCTGGATTCCCCATCGCTGGATCCGGAAACCTCCAAGACCATGGACGCCCATTTGTCGGTGCCGCGCGACATGCGGATACTGGAAGGGCTGGTCCTGGATCATGTCCCGCCCGGCGATTATGAGCTGATCGCGCTGCCGCTCCCCCTGGCGGGCCTGGATGCTTCGCCGGTGCGGGCGGTCCTCAGGGAGCTGGACTGATGCGGCACGGCGCTGTTCACATTGCCCGCCGAGGGGGCTAGGCTCGCCCGCCAGATAGTTTAAGCTTCGAATATATCGGGGCAGCGCCCGCGACCGAACAGGCCTTGGGGAGGAAACCGTGTCGATCAAAGACGTGGCTGAGGGGACCGGTCCGGTCCTGAATTCCGTTTCCGGCGAAGTCAGTTCGGGCGGCGCATTGCGGCGGGCGCTGACCGGCCGGCATCTGCAATTCATCGCCATCGGCGGGGCGATCGGCTCCGGCCTGTTCTTAGGCTCCGCGGCCGGCATCCGCAGCGCAGGGCCCGCGCTACTGGTCGCCTATATCGTGGGCGGGGCGATGATCTTCTTCATCGCGCGCGCGTTGGGCGAACTGGCGCTGGCCCATCCCAAGGCCACCACCATGGACGCCTTCGCGGAAGATTATATTCACCCGGCCTTCGGTTTCATGGTCGGCTGGAATTATTGGATGAGCTGGATCCTGGTCGGCATGGTCGACATCACGGCGATGGCGATCTTCGTCAAATTCTGGCTGCCCAACCTGCCGCAATGGGTTCCGGCGCTGGTGAGCCTGATGGTCCTTTACGGCATCAATATGCTGGGCGTGCGCCGGTTCGGGGAAACGGAATTCTGGATGGCCTTGATCAAGGTGGTCACCATTGTCGGCATGATGCTGGCCGGCAT
>JAFECO010000502.1 GCA_018242085.1 Pseudomonadota bacterium | reverse complement strand
CCCGCCATCACCGAAGCCCTGCAGAAGCGCGTCGCCTTCCCCAACTGGGGCTACAACATGATCGACGGCGACCTGTTCCTGGGCACCGCCGGCAACACGCCTTTCGTCAAGGGCATCATCGACTGGAACAAGCGCCGCTATGGCATCACCGTCGATCCCAAGCTGGTGGGCATTTCCCCCGGCGTCATTCCCGGCATCATCAGCGCGCTGCAGGCCTTCGCGCCCAAGGGCAGCAAGGTCTTGATGGTGACGCCCAGCTATGTGGGCTTCTATGCCGCCATCGGCCTCACCAAGACGGTGCCGGAAGAAAGCCCGATGAAGCTGGTCAATGGCCGCTATGAAATCGACTGGGCCGATTTCGAGCGCCGCATGACGCCCGACGTCAAAGTCAGCATCCTGTGCAATCCGCACAATCCGGGCGGCCGGGTCTGGACGCGCGAAGAACTCACCCGCTACGGCCAGCTCTGCAAGAAGCACAACATCATCGTCCTGTCGGACGAGATCCATTGCGACTTCGTCTCCAAGGGCCACAAATATGTGCCCTTCGCCACTCTCGACAAGGACATTGTCGACAATTCCATCACCTTCAAGTCGGGCTCCAAGAGCTTCTCCTTGGCGGCGATGAAATGCGCCTGGTTCTTCTCCACCAATCCCAAACTGTTCAAGGCGACCAACGACCAGTCGCTGCCCGCGATCTCCAACCCGGCGATCGTGGCGGAACAGGCGGCCTATGCCGGCGGCGAAGCCTGGCTCAACCAGTGTGTCGACTACATCGACGGCAATCTGGATTACGCCCACAATTACGTCACCAAGAACCTGCCTTTGATCAAGACCGGCAACAAGCCGGAAGGCACATACTTGATGTGGCTGGATGTGAGCGGCATCGCCGCCAAGATCGGCGCCCAGAAAACCGCCGACGAGGCCAATGCCAAAAAGCCCTTGCCGATGAACCCGCTCACCAACCAGCCGGTGCTCACCACCCAGGGCGATGTGGTCAGCCATTGGCTGGCCAAGAACGCCTATGTGTTCCTGGAATCCGGTTCGGGATTCGGCAAGGTGGGCGCCAACTTCGTGCGCATGAATGTCGCCACCCCGCGCGTGACGCTGAAGGCGGGCCTGGACAGCATGGCGGCGGCGCTGAAGAACCTGGCCTGACCGCACCCATATATAAGTGACGAGAAGGCCCGGAGCGCACGCCGCTCCGGGCCTTCTCTTTGGCGCCATGCCGAAGACGCGTGTTCCGTCAGGGACATCACAAAGAATCAATCTCCCCGCCGGCCCGCGATGCTAGACTGCGGCGCCGCACCCGCGTTTCCCGGCAAGAGTGCCGGAGCGCATCGTCCCCGCGCAAACCGCCGCCATGGGAGAACCCGCATGACATCCACCCGCCGCCAGTTCATCGAGGCCGCCAGTCTCGCCGCCGTGTCCGCAACCGTTTCCGGGGCCGCGAGCGCCCAGGCGCAAATGGCGGGCAATGCCCCCGCCTATGCCATCAAGCCGCTGCCCTTCGATCCCAAAAGCATCAAGGGCCTGTCGGAGAAGATCCTGGTCAGCCATCACGACAACAATTACGCGGGCGCGGTCCGGCGGCTGAA
>JAFECO010000501.1 GCA_018242085.1 Pseudomonadota bacterium | reverse complement strand
ACAGGCGTGCCGATGCCCGTCGGCGGACCCCGCTATGAACTGGAATTGTGGGTGGCCACGGCGCTCCTGGCGGTGACCTTTCCCTTGATCGTGGTCGTCACCGGCTATTTCGATTTCTGGCCGTTGAAGCGGGCGCGCACGGAAGCGGACCCGCGCTAGCTCTTGCGTCTGGCTTTGGGTGCCTGTGGTGGTTTCTGCGCTTCAAGCGTGGCGGCTTCGTTCAATTCCCGTCCCACGATCTTGACGCACTCCATCAATGCCCGCGCGGCCGGAGGAAGATCGCCCGGCGCGCGGATAATGGCGCCCACTGGGGTCTGCAGGTTTCCCAGCTTCACCGGCAAGAGCTTGAGCAGGCCCTGGTCCACATCGTCGCGCGCCACGTGATAGGGCAGGATGGCGATGCAATCGGATTTGCGCAGCAACACGCGATTGACCAGTGTGGACATGGACGCAATGACGTTGCGGGGCAGGGGTAGGGATTCGTCGATGAACATCTTTTCGATCTGGCGGCGCAGGGAGGATTCCTGCACCGGAAAGACCCAAGGCTGATCGACCAGATCGGCCAGGGTGAGCGATTTGCGCCCCGCCAGCGGATGATCCTTGCGCACCGCCAGGCAGATCGGCTCCACATGGATGTCTTCGTAGATGAGGCCCTGCTGACGGCCGGCTTCGGGCAAGCGGCCCAGCACCATGTCGATGTCGCCAACCAGCAAAGCGGGCAGAAGCACGTCGTATGTTCCGTCCATGATGGTGACGGCGACGGCGGGCCGCTCTTTCTTGAGCATGGCGATGGCTTCCGGCAAGAGGCTGGCCGACGCCGCCAGCACCGTGCCCACGGTGACATGCCCGCTATAGCCCACACGCAGATTTTCCAGCTCCTCGGCGGCATAGCGCAATTGCGCCAGCACGGTCTTGGCGTGCCGGGCGAAGATCTCGCCATAGACGGTGGGGATGAGGCCCCGTGTGGTGCGCTCGAATAGCTGCAAGGCGAGGGTATTCTCGATGTCCTTCACCGCTTTGGTCACGGCGGGCTGGGTGACATTCAGTCTTTTGGAGGCTTTGAGGATGCTGCGGGAATCGTAGACCTCGGCCACGATTTCCAGATGCCGCAAACGCAGCTTGCGCGCGATCCAGCGTTCCAGCCGCAAGGACGGCATTCATCCCTCCTGGTTATGACAACCAGGGTTTACTATAAGATATTGTTATGCGAGGGCCTAGAGGGTGACCCAGCCGGGCGGTGGTTCTTTGCCGGGATGGACGGCGCCGCATTGCAGGCAGGTGCGTTTGGCGCGGTCGGCATAAAAGGCGTCGAACAGGGGCGGAAGGTCCGTCACGATGTTGCGGACTTCGACCTCCACGCGATGCACGCGCGTGCCGCAGCCGAAGCAGAACCATTCGAAACCATCCAGCTCGCCGGGGCGGCGCGTGCCTTCCACCACCAGGCCCACGGAGCCCGGCATCGGGCGCTGAGGCGAGTGGCGGACATGCGGGGGAAGCAGAAACACTTCGCCCTGCCGAATGGGAATGTCGCGGATTTTTCCGTCCTCCACGATCTTCAGCATCATGTCGCCGCGCAGTTGGTAGAAAAATTCCTCC
>JAFECO010000500.1 GCA_018242085.1 Pseudomonadota bacterium | reverse complement strand
GCCAGATCGCTTTGGGACCATTGCCAGAGCGGATTGAACCGGAACCGCCCATCGAACCATTCCACCGGCTGCATCAAGCCGCGCTCGCGGGTCTGGAATCGCTTGCGGCCGGTGATCTGCGCCGCGAAGGGCTTCAAGGCCTGGGCCAGCGGCGCGACTTTGCGAAAGCCGCAGCAGGCGTCGGTATCGCGCGACCATAGCGTCCCGTCCGGATCCAAAGCCGCGCGCGCATTCGAGCCGGGCGCCAGGCTGCGAATATCTTCAAGACCCAGTACGTCTTGCAACCGGTCGCGATAACGCAGGGTCTCTCCGAAAAGCTTGCCGGTGTTGAGGAAAAATACCGGCGTGGCCGCATCGATCGCGGCCACCAGATGCAGCAGTACCGCGGATTCTGCCCCGAACGACGACACCACGGCGGTGCGGCCCTGAAAGTCGCCGCACAGCGCCATTTCAAGAATTCCTTGCGCGTCGCGGCCGGAGGCCTTTTCCCGTAATGCCAAAAGATCGGTGCGCGCCATGGCAGGCTCGGCCGGCCGCAATCCCGCGCGTACGTCGATGACCGTGGCGCTCACAGCCAGCCCTTCTCCACGACCATGGCGCGTACTTTCTGAGAAACCTCTGCCGGGGCCAGCCCCTGGCTGCGGTAGCGGGCCCGTTCCGCAGCCAGCGCATCGACCCGGTCGCGCCACTCCGGCCCGAAGCTTTCGGCCAGGTGCTCCCGAAGCGCCCGCGCCAGGCCCGGCGCGGCGCCTCCGGTCGATGCGGTCAAAAGAAGATCCCCCTGACGCACAATGGCCGGGACATGGAAGTCGCAAAGCGGCAGGACATCCTCGACATTGACCAGCACGCCGAAGGCCCTGGCTCTGGCCGCCAGGTGGCGCGCCTCGCCCTCCTCCAGGCCAGCCACGAACAGAAGCTGCAGAGGGGCCAGGAGCTCGTCAGAGACATCAGAGGAGAGCAAACGGACTTCGATCCCGGCTTCGGCCAAGAGCGACGCCCGGCGGGCCAGGGCCGTGCCCTGGCCCGCCAGCCCGGTTTTAAGCCTCAAGGGGTTGAGAATGACCGGCAGCATGGCGTGGCCTCGAAAACCACACCAGACCTATGCCGCTATCCGATAAAATGCAATAATGCAGTGGAGAATAAATAATTCAACACTTATTCGAGTGTTTATTCGTAATTGGACAGCAGCTCCACCACGGAAACCCCGATCTTATCGCCATGGATCTGGATTTCCCCCTTCGCCACCGGCTTGTCGTTGGCCAGGATGGTCACCGGATCATCCTGATGGGAGTCCAACTCGATCACGGCCCCACGGCCCATGCGCAGGAGCTGATGCATGGGAATGACGGAGCGGCCAAGCACCACGGAGATTTCCACTTTGATATTGTCGATGTTGGACGCCATGGGTGCATGCCTATATTGCGATGAGGCTGCCAAGGGTGGCGGATTATGGTTTCGGAAAGCTTAATTTGGACGCCGCGCTGAAATCCCGGACCGAATGGCGAATTTCCGACAGCCCCGTCGCCTATCCCGAGGCGCTGGAGGCCATGGAAACGCGCGCCGCGGCCATCGCGGATGGGCAAGCCCCTGAACTGGTC
>JAFECO010000004.1 GCA_018242085.1 Pseudomonadota bacterium | reverse complement strand
GAGCAGATTGCCGGCCTTTTCGGTGAAGAGCAGGTTGATATAGGCCGGCGTGGTCAGCCAGACGATGCAGGTCACGCCCGGCGGCAGGGAGCCGATGATCATGGCCGATGCCTTGGCCTCCGAAGACATCGCCTTGATCTTGCCTTCCAGGCGCTTGCGGTCGCGCAGGACGAAAGCGAGATTGGACAGGGCTTCCGACAGATTGCCGCCCGACTTGGCCTGGATGGTCATCACGATGCCGAAAAAGCCCACCTCGGCGGTCGGCATATTCTCGTGCATTTTCTTGAGGCCCTGCTCCAGGGTCACGCCGACCTTGAGGCCATCCACCAGCCGGGTGAATTCGGAGCCCACCGGATCGGGCGTTTCGCGCGCCACGATGCGCAGGGCTTCATTGGTGGGAAGACCGGAGCGGACAGACCGCACGATGACATCGATGGCGCCGGCGAATTCCCTGGTGAAGCGCTTCTTGCGGCGGGCGAAGAGAAAATTCAGGAACCAGCGCGGCAGGCCCAAGCCGGCGACGAAAGCGGCGAGAGCGGTCACCAGCATCGACTGGCCGGTCAGAAAGGATATCAGCGCCGCGACCAGGCCCAGGCCGCCGCTGACGATCCAGAAATTGCGGGGGCTGGCATCGTTGAAGCCGGCCTGCTCCAGCCGGCGGCGCAAGGTGGGCCTGTTTCTTGCCCGCATCGCGGCCTGGTTCTTTTCCACATCCTTGAGCAGGGTGGCGACGCTCTTGCGCTTCTGCGCCTCGGCCTGTGCCTTGGAAGCGTTGCGGCCGGCCGATTTGGATTTGCCCACGGCGCTGACGCGCTTCTGCGTGCGTTCGTCGCCGCCGGCGAAGGCGAATGCGACACCGCCCACCGCCATCATCGCCATCAGCGCAACCAGGATAATCATTGATTGACCTTGTCCAGCGCGTCCGCCAGTTCCCGCTCCAGATTGTAATAGCGGGCGCGTTCCCAGAAGGCGGGGCGAACGATGCCGGTGCCGACATGACGGCCCTTGAGCCGGCCGGTCTCGTCTTCGCCTTCGACTTCATAGGTGACCAGATCCTGGGTGATGACGACATCGCCCTCGGTGCCGATCACTTCGGTGATCTTGGTGATGCGGCGCGAGCCGTCGCGCAGGCGCTCGGCCTGGATGATGACGTCGATCGAGCCGACGATCATTTCGCGGATGGTCTTCATCGGCAGCGAGAAGCCGCCCATGGTGATCATCGATTCCAGGCGGCCCATGGCTTCGCGCGGGCTGTTGGCGTGCAACGTGCCCATCGATCCGTCATGGCCCGTATTCATGGCTTGCAAAAGGTCGAACGCTTCGGGTCCGCGCACTTCGCCCACGATGATCCGCTCGGGACGCATACGCAGGCAGTTCCGGACCAGGTCGCGCATCGAAATCATGCCCTGGCCTTCCAGGTTCGGCGGGCGGGTTTCCAGGCGCACCACATGCGGCTGTTGCAGCTGCAATTCGGCCGCGTCTTCGCAGGTGATGATGCGCTCTTCCGCGTCGATATAGGCGGTCATGCAATTCAGCAAGGTGGTCTTGCCCGAACCGGTACCGCCGGAGATCAGGATGTTGCAGCGGCAGCGGCCGATCACCTGCAGCACGCGGGCGGCATCCGGGCTGATCGAGCCGAACTTGACCAGATCGTCCAGGGTCAGCTTGTCTTTCTTGAACTTACGGATGGTGAGGGTGGCGCCATCCAAGGACAGCGGCGGACCGATCACGTTGACGCGCGAGCCATCCAGCAGGCGCGCGTCGCATATCGGCGAGCTTTCATCGACGCGGCGGCCGACCTGGCTGACGATGCGCTGGCAGATATTCATCAGCTGGGCGTTGTCGCGGAAACGGATATTGGTGAGCTGCACCTTGCCGCCGACTTCGATGAAGACGCGGTTGGCGCCATTGACCATGATGTCGGCGATGTCGTCGCGGGCGAGCAAGGGTTCGAGCGGGCCATAACCCAGAACGTCGTTGCAGATGTCCTGGAGCAGATGTTCCTGCTCGGCGACGGACATCACCACCGCCTTGATGGCGATGATCTCGTTGACGATGTCGCGGATTTCCTCGCGCGCCGAATCCGGGTCCAGCTGGGCCAACTGCGCCAGATCGATGGTGTCGATCAGGGCGTTAAAGATGGTGGACTTGATCTGATAATAGTCTTCCGACCGCGTGTCGGCGACCACCCGGACGGGCTTGGAGACCACCGGAGCCGCTTGCGGGGCCGCGGGCTTCTCGACGCGGGGCGGCGGCGGCGCCGCGACCGGAGGCGCCGGCGCGGCGTCGCGTGTGGCGGTATTGGGCGCAACCCGCGCAGCCGGTTCGACCGGGGGCCGGAATGCAGGTTCACTGCCGCTGCGCTTTCCAAACATTCTTATGCCTGCTTCCGGCTCTTCAGGAAGGAGAGGATCGATGACGGGGATTTCTCGGTCGCCGCCGGGGCTTCGCGCCCGGTCAGCTGGCGGGCGAACTTGCTCAGGCTATCGGCAAGCGGCGACTTGGGCGCGATCTCGAGCACCATCTGGCCGTTATTGCCGGCCTGGCCGAACACCGCCGCATCGAAGGGTATGATCGCAGCCGGTTCCACGCCCATGGTTTCCGCGAAATCCTTGGCGGGAATTTCCGGCCGCTTGGGCATGTTCGCCTGATTGATGAGCAGGCGCGGCGGCGAATCGTTGGGCCTGGCATGGCGCACCAGATCGATCAGATTCTTGGCGTTGCGCAAAGACGCCAGATCGGGCGTCGCGACCACCACGATTTCATCGGCGGCGATCAGGCACGACTTGACCCAAGGCGTCCAGGCATGGGGCATGTCCACGATCACGCAAGGCGACATCTGGCGCGTGGCGTCGATCACCGATTCATAAGCTTCGGGGGCGGCGTCATAATCGCGCTCCAAGGTGGCCGGCGCCGTGAACAAGGACAAATGCTCGCCGCGCTTGATCAGAAGCCGGTCCAGCAGCACATCGTCCAGGCGTTCGGGCGCCGACAAGGCATCGGCCACGCTCTGACCCACCTCATCGTTGAAATCCAGGCCCGTGGTGCCGAAAGGAAGATCGAAATCCACGATGGTGGTGTTGATCGCCAGCGTATCGGCAATATACCAGCCCACATTATGGGCGATGGTGGATGAACCGGCGCCCCCGCGGGCGCCGACAAAAGCGATGACGCGGCCCACCGGCTTGGCCGTCGGATCCAGATAAAGACCCGAAATCACTTCGATCAGTTGCAGGGGCGACAAGGGCGCCACCAGATATTCCGACGCGCCGCGCCGCATCAGGTCGCGATAAAGCTCCACGTCATTGTGACGGCCCACCACGATGACTTTGGTCGCCGGATCGCAGACTTCGGCAAGGCGGTCCAGTTCGTCCAGCGCCGCCTGGCCGCTGAGGCGCGTTTCCACGATCAGGAGGTTCGGCGTGATCTGGTCACGGTAGAATTCCATCGCCGCCGCGATGCCGCCCAACTGCACCGTCAGATGCGCCTTGGACAGGCGCCGGTCGGCCCCCGCGCGCTGCAGCGCGGCACCGGTGTCGGGGAACTCACAAAAGGCATGGATGGAAATGCGCGGGACCGGCCGCTCCTGCGCGGTCGCTCCGTACGGTTCCTGCGAATTGTCGCCCTTCTGCATCTTCTATCCTATCAACTCAACGGCCAACGTCAGAGACGGAAGTTTTCTGGTCTGCGGATTTTTCCGAGCTTGTCACCTTGCCGGCTTCATAATTGCCGATCACCGCCTGGCGGCGCGCCGCATTGGCGCCGTCCATCGGACGCGGCCCCAGAAGGTCGCGCGGATCGGCCACCATCATCGCCATATTGTGCTGGTTGGCGCAGCCGAAATTGGACGCGGTGCGGTTTTCCGCGGTGTAAAAAAGATCTTCAGACCAGTCGCCGCAATCGGACGTGCGGGCCTGATAGCTGATATAGTTGAGCTCGACCTGAGAGCCGCCGGTTCCCGCATCGCGGGATGCGACCAGGATCCGGTCGCGGCTGATCCCCATTTCGTTGATCTGGTTCCCCAGCGCGACCACGGTCTGCTGCATATTGGCGCCGGCAGGCACGCTGATGGCGATCTTGCCGTTGCCGTGCTGGCGATAGTCGTTGAGGAACGCTTCGAGCTTGGGCGCATCCGCGGGCGCCAGCACGCCGCCGTTATAGGACAGCTTGATGGACTGATAGGACGGCTCGACCGTGATGGGATGGTTGGCGGCCGGGTCGTCGAAATTGTCCGCGTCCTTGTGGAAGGTGGTGGTGCAGCTGCCCGCCACCAGCACGGCCGCAAGGCAGAAACCGCGGAATAGATTCTGGGTCAGTTGGTGCATCATGTCCTCCTAACGCACCACGAAGCCGACCGGGGCGGCAGCCTCGGGCGTGAGCGGCTTCGCGTTTTTCTTGTAGACGGTGTTCAACCTGCCGAGCAGCAAGGTCTCCGGATCGGTCGGGGTGATGTAGCCGTCGCTGGGCTTGGCCAGCGCCGCTTCGGCGACAGGGTTGACCAGATAAGGCGTCACCATCACGACCAGTTCGGTTTCGGCGTTCTGGAAATCGCGGCTGCGGAACAGCGCGCCCAGCACCGGCAGGTCCTTGATGCCGGGAAAGGCGTCGATCTGCTGCTTGGTGGTGTGCTGCATCAGGCCGGCGATGGCGAAGCTGCCGCCGGACGGAAGTTCGACCGTGGTTTCGGCGCGGCGTACATTGAGCGCGGGGATGGTGACCGCCGAGCCGACGCCGCCCAAGCCCGTCAGTGTGAAGGCGCCGGTGTTGGTGAGTTCGCTGACTTCGGTGGAGATCTGCAGGCTGATACGGCCGCCCGACAGCACCACCGGCGTGAAGGACAGGCCGACGCCGAACTGCTTGAAGCTGATCGAGACATTGCCCTGCTGATCGCGGCCGGCCGGCACGGGGAATTCGCCGCCCGCCAGGAACTTCGCGGTTTCACCCGACACCGCGGTCAGATTGGGTTCGGCCAGGGTATGCAGAAGGCCCACCGTCTCCAACGCCTTGAGCGTGCCCTGGACATTGTTCTGGATGTTGCAGATGCCGCCGCCCTGCAGCGCCGCGAGCGGATTGATGACCCCCGAAGTCGAGCTGCAAACCTGGCCGACCTGGCCGCCGGACAGATCGGAAATGGCGTTGCCCAAAAGGCCGAAAGGATTGGAGGTGGAAAGCGCCAGCGGCGTTCCATTGATCATTTTCACGCCGGACAGGTTGATGCCGAACTGCTTGGCGATCTGCCGCTGCATTTCCGAGACATGAACCCTCAGCATCACCTGCTCGCCGTCCGAGATGGACAGCATGTTGACCACTTTCTTGGGGTCGCCCGTGAAGCTGGCGGAAAGATCGGCGGCGCGGGTGGCCTCCGAAGCGCTGGCGACCCGGCCGCTCAGCACGACATTGTCGTTCAGCGCCGCGACCTTGATCGCCGAATTGGGCAGGTTGGCCTTGATCATCGCCGCCAGGTCGGCGACGTCTTTCTCGACCCGGATATCCAGGGACAGGACCTGGTGACCGTGCCCGTCGAAGAAGAAGGCATTGGTCTGGCCGGTCTTGGTGCCGAGCAGGAAGATCCGGCGCGGCGACTTGACGATGGCATCGGCGATGTCGGGACTGGACACCAGGACATCCTTGGCATCGGCATCAAGTTCGACGATCGCCGCCTTGTTGAGCCCCAGGGTCAGATGCTGGTTCACGGGCTGGCCCTGACCGGTCGCGATCTGCACCACCCGCGCATCCGCTTCGGTGGGCTTTGCCAGAGCGGTCGTGGCGGCAGGACGCGACATCTGCGCGGCAGCCGGCGCCATGGCCGCGATCAGCAATGCGGCGGCGAGCGGAGAATGCTTCATGGAGATCCTCATTGCGGCTTTGCGCCTCCCTGCACGATGGCAGACGATTCGCGGGCGATTCCGTAGCGGATGATGGAAACCTGATCGCCGCCTTCCTGATCGCCGGTGCGGCCCGCAGCCGGAGCATTGCTGGCGACCGGCGTGTCGCCGCTGACCAGGGGGCGCAGAGACAGCGAAAGCGTGCCTTGATTCTGTGCCTTGGCCACCTGCTCCGCCTGGGCAGGGGTCACTTCCAAGGTCGCGGTCTTGCCGATGACGGTTTTGGTATCCTTGTCCTGCTTGAAGGTCTGATCGACGGCCAGGACGCGAATATCGGTCAAGAGCGTGCTGGAATTGACGTGATTATTGTCGCCCTTGCGGATCAGGATGAGATCGACGCGGTCATTGGGCAGGATGAAGCCGCCCGCGCCTGAATCGGTATTGACGGGCATCGAGATGGCGCGCATGCCGGGATTGAGCATCGCCGCCATCAGGCCGACGGCATCGCCATGCACGATCGCCGCGTTGGTGACGGGCTGACCCGCCGCAAGCGGACTGCGCACCACAGAACCTTTCACCACGTCATCGATGCTGCCGACGGAGTCGCGGGTGATGAAAGTGGAATCGACCGAGGAGGTCGGCCATTTCTGCCAGCGCAATTGATCGGCGGTGAGTGCTTGGCCCGGCTGCAGCGCGCTGCTGGCGATGAGCACATCGCTCATCGGCATTTGCGGCGCGACCTTCGCCGTGGCGCCGGGTGTTCCGCCGCCCATCATTCCGCGCGCAAGAAGCGCAGCCGCTATCGCCATGATGCCGGCTATTCCCAGCACAATGAGACGTTTGGTGTTCATGAAGATCGGCTCCCTTTGGAGGCGATTGCACCACGAACCATTTAGAATTTGCTTAACGCAACGCTGACGAACTTCGCGATCTGGGTCGCAAATTATCAGCCGATCGCGGCGAGATGGAAAATCTCGGCATGCGGCAGGATCACAAAGAAGCCCGCCGCCAGCGCCACGCCATAGGGAATACCTGAGCGGGAATCGTGAAGTTTGAGGATCCAGCCCTGCCGCGCCAGGCCGGCGGGCAATGGCAGCCGGCGCATCGCGAGCAATGTTAACGTCAGGACACCGCCCAATATTGTCGCGATCAGCGAATAAGCCGCCAGATCGTGCGGGCCCAGCCACAAAGCCACACCGGCGAATAATTTTGCGTCGCCGCCGCCAATGTAATTCAGGGCAAACATGGTAAAGCCGATTGCAAGAGCGATCAGGCCGGCCAGCAAATGCAATCCGGCCGCCGTGGCCGAAAAACCCGCCGCCAGCGCGAAAACGCCGAACAAAGCGGCCAGCGCCAGCGAAAGATAATTGGGGATGGTGAAGCTCGTCAGGTCCCAGACCGCCGCCGCGGCGAGAAGCGCGGGAACCATCATCAGCAGCAGGAATTGCGCGAGCATGCTAACGCCTTGAAAAACAAACGGCCGCCCCGACGAGGCGGCCGCTTGCCGTAATTGTGTCTTGCGACACGGTCTTTATTGCAGGCCGTTAGCGACGGACGTGAATTTGGTATTCAGATTCGTACCGACCGTGCCCAGAACGGCGATGATGACGACGGCGATAAGCGCTGCGATCAGGCCATATTCGATGGCCGTGGCGCCGGACTCATCGCGCACGAAACGCGAAATCAGCTTTGTCATACTGTCTCTCCGATTTAATGACACCCAAAGCATCCCAACTTCGAAGAAGGTCTTCTTGCGCAGCAGGACTGTGGCGAGATTAAGGGCGGAGGATTTAATTTCCGCTTAATCGCGAAAGGCCGATTTACCCGCATCTTTGCTGGCGCCGGTCCATTCTGTTTCACCAGGGAACGAAAAGGCCCTTTTGCCCGGAGATGCAGAATTTAAAAGATGCATTTTGTTTACCAAGATTGCGACAAGTTCCTGAAGTTCCGGCCGCGCTTGGCTCCGGCGCTTTCGCGTTCCGGTTCTTAAATCTTCTCTTAAGGGCGCATCGCTAGATTAAGCCCGAAATTCTTTCCGGAGCGCCGCCATGCGCCGCACGCTTCTCGTCGCACTCCTTCTGGGTTCCGCCGCACCAGCCTATGCTGCGGGCGTTTCCGTCGCGATGGACGAAGTTCGCACCATCACCTTTCCCAAGACGGTCTCCACCGTCTATGTGGGAAATCCGGCGATCGCCGACATCAACATGATCGATTCCCGGCACGCCTTCATCCTGGGCAAAGGCTATGGCAACACCAACATGGTGGCGCTGGACCAGGACGGCAAGCAGGTGTCCAACACCCATATCAGCGTGATGGCGCGTCAGGATTCCAGCCTCACGCTCCAGCGCGGCGCCAGCCGCGTCACCTATAGCTGCACCGCGGCCCATTGCGAAGCCACGCCTCAGCCGGGCGACGGCAAGGAGATCTTCGATTCCGCGAACAGCCAGATCGCGGCGCATGCCGCCAACGCCAAGACCGCGGCCGCAAACTAATACCGCTGAGATAGAAAAAATTGGCCGCCCCTTTCGGGGCGGCCTTTTTATTTTGCCGATGAACGGCGCGATCCAGACGCGCCGGTATTTCCGCCCTAGTGGCTGACCCGCAGATTGGTGATCTTCTGCGCGATGTCGTTGAAGGCGGTGACGATCGCTGAAGACGTGGTCAGATCGTAATATTTGGATGTGTCCGTGGCGCAATTCTTCAACACCGTCGAATTGCCCTGGGCGCCGGCGATATCCACGAACAGAGTGTAGATGATGAAGCCCTGGTTCTTGGCGTTGGTGCAGGCCAGCGCCATGCGGGCGTCGACCGAGGCCGACTGGCTGCTGCCATTGCCGTACCAGCGATCCATGGTGTTGAGGCCGTCGGACAGAAGAATGATATAGCGCGCGGTGTTGGCGGGAATCGCCGCGGCATTGTAGGGATCGCCCTGCATCTGGATCTGCATGCCATGGGCCAACCCGATGGTCTGGTTGGTGCCGCCATTGGCGACCATCGAGTCGATCTTGGCGCTGAGATTGTCGGTCGATCCGCTGCTGGTCTGATCCCACCTATAGTTCAACGGCATCACCGTGGCGGCGCTGCAGCTGTCGCTTTGCTCGGCGGGGAATTTGTTGCCCGGGGTCGCCGAGGTGGTGTCGTCATCCTGATTGCGGTCCATCACGCAGCCTCTCCAGACCGAGTGATCATTGATAACCCAGGCGTGATCATATTTGCCCGACGCCGTTATGGCGGTGGTCACCACGGTGCTGGTGTAGGTGATGGTGCGCGTCCAGGTGCAGGTCTTCACGCCGCTGGTCGTGCTGCAGCTTCCGGGAAGCGCCGGGCTGTTGGACGTGCTGGAGCCGCTGATCGCGGGCGCGGTCGAGCTGGTGCTGTCGCCGGTATAGTTCGGCGTATTGCTGCTGGTGCTGCTGACGGTGGCCGTGCCATTGGATTTGGGATAGGTGCTCTGGCTGGAGCAGCTTTCGGCGCCGCCATTGACGTTGCTCACCGTCTTGCAGTTCTGCACGTCCTTCATCGGCGTGGCGGTGGTTGTGACGGTCACCTTGTTCTGCTGAATGCTGTTGTAGCATCCGTCATAATAGTGGCCCGTCTGGCCGGTGCTGGAACTGCCGATGGCGTCGGGGCAAATCATGCCGCTGGACGGCACCCTGCTGACCCTGCTGGTGCTGCCCGGTCCGTTCACGCAACCCAGGCCCAAGGGACAGGAACTGCCCGGACCGACCGAACTGGAAGGCGTAGAGCCATATTGCACATTCCAGTCGCTCCAATCGATCCAGCTGGCGCCGGCATTGCCGGTGCCGACATTGACGTCCTTGGCAAAGGGAACAATCGCGACCTGCACATCGCCCGGATTGCCGGACGAAGCCGCGGTCTGCAGCTTGGCCAAAAGCTGATGCGACGCGTCCTTGAGCGCGGCTATCTTGGTGAGGCCGGTGGAATCGGCATCATTCATGGAGCCGGTATTGTCCAACACCAGCGAGACCCACATCTTGGCCTGGCCCCAGACCACGATGGAGGTGGCGGAAACCGCGATGCTGGTTTTGCCGATCAGCGCCAGAGAGGTGGTCGCGACATTGTCATGGCCGGTGACGCTGACCGACTGGCCCTGAACGATGGGGGAAATGGTGGGATGACCGGGACCTTTGTAATTGGCGTCGAAAACACTCTGCGCCAGGGTCGTCGCCTGCGCGGTGGTGAGTTTGGGCTGGGCGCCGACCGCAAGCGCCGCGGCATCGAGCGCATCCAGCATCTTGGACCGCACCATCATGGCTTGCGCATAATCCAGACCCGCGCCCGCGGCGACCGCCAGCGGCAGCAGGGAGAGAGCGAACATCATCGCGACATTGGCGCTCTTGGCGCGCGCGAAAGCGCACAATGTGCGCAAAAACGCATTTTTCCTGTCCATCGGACCCAAGCCTTCCCAAATTCCCGGAAATGATCGCCCAAAAAAATGAAAAGGGTGTTGTTTTCGCAGGCCTTGGTTTCGCGTTTCTTAGGGAAGCCGTTCGGTTCCACATAAATTTTGATCTTCCTTAACGGCCGGTAAATTTCCTTCAATTGTCGAAGAAGGCGAGCGCCGTTCTTAAGAGCTTATTGAGCAGCGAGGAGGTAATCCTTAAGCCCGGAGCGGCCGCCTTGTTAGAATGTCCGCGATAAGAGGCTTTTCATGAAGCTGAAGATGCGCGTTCCCGCGTTGCGCCACACGGCATGGATGCGTTCCGACCAGGGCTCTGCCGCGATCGAGTTTGCTTTCGTTGCGCCGGTTTTCTTTGCGCTGATGCTGGGCATTCTCGAAATCGGGACGATGATGTTCGCCCAATTCGCCTTGCAGAATTCGGTGATGGACGCGGCAAGGCTGATCCGCACCGGGCAGGCCCATAGCGCCGCGCTGCTGATCCAGGACAAGATTCCCGTTGCCCAATGCACGTCCGACAACGGAAGCGACCAGACGTCCTTCAACAATGAAGGCCAGTGGTTCAAGCAGCAGATCTGCTGCGGCGTGTCGCCATTGATTTCCGATGCCACGTGCAAAAGCGACGTGGTGGTGACGGTCGCGGCTCCCAGCGCCGGTTTTGCCGGCGATTTCAATTCACTGACCAACGCGGGAACCGCAGGCACTTATTTCGGCAGCGACCCCGGCAATTCCGCGACCGCCAGCGTTGCCGGTCAGAATATCGCCTGCCAGATCGTGCTGATCCGCGCCAGTTACAACTGGCCCATATGGTTTCCCGGATTGGCGAAAATTCTCAACAGCAACAATGCGAACAATTATCTGGTCAATGCGCCCAACGGCACGCATCTGTTGACCGCTACGGCCGCATTCCGGAGCGAGCCCTTCACCAACGGCGTATCGGGCTGCTGACAGATGCGCAATCCGTTCATCCGCTTCTGGCGTGGCGTGCAGGGACTGGCGGCGGTCGAATTCGCCTTCGTCCTGCCGATCATCCTCAGCATGTTGCTGGGCCTGGTGGAATTGTCCCATGCATCGGGCGTGCGCACCCAGGTGATCAACATGGCGTCCACTGCCGCCGACCTGATTGCGCAGAAGTCGGCCGCCACCGGCAGCGATATCGATACCTCCTTTGCCGCCACCAAGGCGATCCTTTTTCCCAACGATACCACGGTGGCGACGGTCACCATCACCAGCGTGATCGATGCCGGGACGGGAAAGACGCCCATCATCGCCTGGAGCTGCAGCACAACGGGGACCACGCCCTTCGCCAAGGGCGCCAATCCCAGCCCGTCTCTTCCGGCCAGCTTTACCGCCAAAGATGGGGCGGTTGAACCAGGCAAGGGCGGCAGCGTGATCTGGAGCCGGGTCACATATAAGTACAAATCGTTCCTGACTTACTTTCTGCCCGCCACCTCGAATTGGACGAATGATTTCTACGCCAAGCCCCGGCGGGTGCTGCAGGTTCCGTATACTTCGTCCCCGGCCGCGGCAGCGGGAACGTGCAAATTCTAACCCGCGGATGATCGCGGCCGGATCAGGCCTTCCTGCGCCACCGAAGCAATCAACGTCCCGTCGCGGGTAAAAATCAGCCCGCGCGCGAACCCCCGCGCGCCGCTGGCGGACGGGCTGTCCTGGGAATAGAGCAGCCAATCGTCCAGCTTGGGGTCGCGATGAAACCACATCGCATGATCGATGCTGGCCATCTGGACGGCGGAGAAAAAGCCCTTGCCGTGCGCCACCAGGGATGTGCCCAGCAAGGTCGTGTCCGAAAGATAAGCCAGCAGGATCTGACGCTGGCGGATATCTTCGGGCACCCGGCCCACCGCACGGAACCAGATATTGTCGAAAGGCGGGCGCGGCGAACGATCTCCCGGCCCGTCCAGAATGACCGGCCGCGTCTCGAACGGGCGCGGGCGCGCGATCCATTCGCGCAAGCGCTCGGGAAACTGGTCCGCCCGTTTCATCAGCGCGGCGGCGGCATCTTCCAATTCTTCCGGCGGCGGCACGGACGGCATCTCGAATTGATGATCGAATCCGCTTTCGCCGGATTGAAACGAGGCGGCGAGATTGAAAATCTGGACGCCATGCTGAATGGCGACCACGCGGCGGGCGGTAAAGCTCTTGCCGTCCCGCGCGCGGTCCACGTCGTACAGGATCGGAATCCTGGGATCGCCGGGCCGCAAGAAATAGGCGTGCAGCGAGTGACAGATCCGCGAAGGCTCGACGGTGCGGATTGCAGCCGCCAGCGCCTGGCCCAGCACCTGGCCGCCGAAAACGCGCTGGTGCCGCGCCTTGGGACTGAGGCCGCGAAAAATATTCTCCTCGATCTGCTCCAGATCGAGAAGGCCCAGCACTTCGTCCAATGCCGTTCCAGCGGATTCGCTCATCGCTTCAACCAATCATGCTTTGGCGCCTTCGCCAATCCGTCACGCAAATGCCCTATGCCCTTCGCCAACGCGATTCAAAAGCCGGCCGTCAGCCGGCGATCACCAAGAGGCACGACCAAGAGGCACAACATGGCCAACCTGCTTTTGGAACGGGCCGCACACCAGGCCGCCGCGGCAACGCCGCGCGGCGTGCTGGAGCGCCTTTTTACCCTTATGTTTCAAGGCTTTGTCTATAACCAGATCTGGGAAGATCCCAGTGTGGATCTGGACGCGCTGAACCTTGAGCCACATCACAGGATCGTCACCATCGCGTCGGGCGGTTGCAACGTCCTCAACTATCTCACCGCTGCCCCGGCGAACGTGATCGCGCTGGATCTCAATCCGCATCATGTGGCGCTGACCCGGCTGAAACTGGCGGCGCTGGAATATCTGCCCGATCACAAAAGCTTCTTCCGCTTCTTTGGCGACGCGTCCGATCCGCGCAACCTCGCCGCGTTCGATACCCATATCCGCGACCGGCTGGATCCGGTGACTCGCGCCTATTGGCAGGCAGCGCACGGCGTGCGCGCGCGCCGCCGCATCGAGATGTTCGCGCGCAATCTTTATCGCCATGGCCTTCTGGGCCGCTTCATCGGCCTGTTGCACGGCGTGGCGCGGCTGCATGGAAAAAAGCTGGAAGATATTCTGGAAGCCAGGACCCCGCGCGAGCAGCGCGACCTGTTCGAGCAGGTGGTGGCGCCTCTGTTCGACAGCGCGCCGATCCGGCTGATTTCCAAATCGCCCGTCTCGCTCTACGCGCTTGGAATTCCGCCCGCGCAATATGACGCGCTGGTGTCGTCCGGCAATGGCGATGCGATGGCGGTGCTGCGCGAGCGGGTCGAGAGGCTGGCCTGCGATTTTCCCATCCGCGATAATTATTTCGCCTGGCAGGCTTTCGGCCGCGGCTATGACCTGGAGAGCCGCGAGGCGGTGCCCGATTACCTGAAGGCGGAGAATTACGCCGCCCTGAAATCGCGCGTGCCGTCCGTGTCGGTGCATCACGCCTCGCTGCTGGATTTCCTGAAAGGCCAGCCGCCCCAGTCGCTGGACCGGTTTGTCCTTCTGGATGCACAGGACTGGATGAACCCGGCGCAGCTCGCCGCCCTTTGGACCGAGATCGACCGCACCGCCCATTCCCGCGATGCCCGCGTGATCTTCCGCACGGCCGCAGAAGCCAGCCCCCTTCCCCAGAAGCTGGCGCCCGATCTTCTGGCGCCTTGGCTTTATCATGAATGGCAGAGCCGGGTGCTGCACGCCCAGGACCGGTCCTCCATCTATGGCGGTTTCCACATCTATGCCCGCCGCCCCCTCTCCTGACAGCCATGCCGGGCTGATGGACCGGGTCTATCGGCGTCAGCGGCATGTCTATGATTTCACGAGAAAATATTATCTTTTTGGCCGCGACCGGCTGATCCGGGACCTGGTCCTTCCGCCTGGCGCCAGCCTGGTGGAGGTGGGGTGCGGCACAGCCCGCAACCTGATCGCGATCGCCAAAGCCTATCCGGGGACCCGGCTCTATGGGTTGGATGCCTCGAAGGCCATGCTGGAAAGTGCCCGGATGGCCATCGAGCGGGCCGGCCTGGAGCACCGCATCCTCCTGAGGCAGGGCCTGGCCGAAGATTTCACCCCGGCACAATTTGAGGTTGAGAGCTTCGAGAATGTGCTTTTTTCCTACAGCCTTTCGATGATCCCGGATTGGCGGGGCGCGCTGGCGGCAGGCTCTGCCGCCCTATCGCCGTCGGGCCGCCTTCATGTGGTGGATTTCGGCGACCTGGCCGGGCTCGGACAGTTGGGCGAGCACGCGATGCGCAGCTGGCTGAGACTATTTCATGTCACCCCGCGGGTGGAATTTCTCTCGGGCCTGGAACGGGTTGCTGGGGAAAGGGGTCATCTGACCCTGTTGTTCGGCCGTTACGCTTTCATTTTCTCCCAGGAGAAAATGTAAAACGGGACGGGTTCCCCGATTTCTGTGGCCTATCGAGCACAGCTTGGTTGTAAAACCTTGAAAAAATGGCCGCATTCCGGGCGAAAGCGCCATCTCCAATGGAGACATTTGCCGGGTTCGCCGTTATAAGCCGAGTATCGGATTTCTGTGGGTGGGGGGTTTCCTACCCGTCTGCATTTTTCAAGCGAGGGTAGAACTATGAAAATTCGCATGTTGGCTTTAGCCGGCGTCGCGGCGGTGGCGTTCAGCGCCCCGGCGTTTGCCGCTACCGAGGGTTGGTACCTCGGCTTGGCGGGTGGTTATGACAATATGCCGACCGTCAATTCGCGTTCTGCGCCGTTCCCCACGGCGGGCGTGGTTCCGGTCGACCATGGCGACAGCGGCATCGGCATGCTGTCCTTCGGTTATTCCTGGGCTTCGGGTTTCCGTCTGGAAAACGAATTCGCCTACACCTCGCATGATATCGACTCTGCCGGTAATGGCGGCGCTGGTTCGACCAGCATCATGTCGTCGATGTTCAACCTCGTATATGACATCCCGCTCGGCGATCAGTGGAAGCTCTCGGTCGGCGGCGGCGCGGGTATCGGTAATGCCCGCCTGCACTGGACCGTTCCAGTCGGTGCGCAGACCCTCGACTATGTGAAGGGTTCGCATGTTTCGCTGGAATATCAGGCCATCGCGGGCATCGCCTATTCGATCTCGCCGGACGTCGATCTGTTCGCCGATTATCGCTATCGCGCCAACCAGAATGACGCGACGTACAATTCATCCTTCGCCGCCATCAAGCCGATCAAGGTCGGCAATCTGACGGAGAATGCCGTGGTGATCGGCTTGCGGTGGTTCATGACCCCGCCGCCGCCCCCGCCGCCGCCTCCCCCGCCGCCTCCGCCTCCTCCGCCGCCTCCGCCGCCGCCTCCCCCGCCGCCTCCTCCGCCGCCGGCGAAGACGTACATCGTCTTCTTCGACTTCGATAAGTCGGACCTGACGGCGGAAGCGCAGTCGACCGTGACCCAGGCCGTGGCCGCCGCCAAGACGCTCGGCTCGGTGCGGATCATGGTCACGGGCCACACCGACACGATGGGCTCGGACAAGTACAATCAGGCTCTCTCGGTGCGCCGCGCCACGACCGTCAAGGAAGAGATGGTTCGTCAGGGCCTGGGTTCGGATTCCATCGCGATCGAAGGCAAGTCCTTCCACGATCCGATGGTGCCCACGGGCCCGAATGTCCGCGAGCCGAAGAACCGCCGCGCGGTCATCGACCTGGGCGGCTGATACAGCCTCCATCTGAAGCAAAAAGGGCCGGTCGCAAGACCGGCCCTTTTTTCATGCGCTAACGGAATTCCACAACAAAGCTCGCTCGCCTAGGAAAGGAATAGCAAGCACCGGCTTTCTTCCCCCGCGCGGCAAAGCCGCTGGCGGGGGAGTTCGGTAGCGACAGCGTACCGAACGTCTTCCGAGGGTTTATCCCGAGGAAGACAGATGGGGGAATTAAGGAAAAAGATTCGGATTGGACGGATCGCCGGGCAGCGCGGGGCGCGGCTTGGGCTGGACGGCGGAACCCGCCGCGACGCCCTGCAAGCTCACGGAAACCCGCACTTCACAGGCATTGACCGGATTGTCTTCATAAACGGGAACGCCGGCGACGAAATCTTCCAGCACCGGCTTGTCGGGCGCCAGCGCCGCGGCGAACACGATTTGGGCGGTCTTGCAGAAATTCTCCGCCGCGCCCGGAACGGTGCGGCGCTGCTCGGCATGGGCGATGGCGCGCGTCTTGTAGGAATCGTAAGCGGCATTGCCTTTGGCCACCCCGTTCAGCCGCTTGAACATGGCCAGCATCTGGGCGTCCGAACGGCGCAATTCCTTGGCGAAGACGGTCTGGAACCGGTTGTAGAGCGCGGTTTCCTGCGCGCCGCACGCCAAGGCCGCATCCGTGAGTTCCTGATGCACGGCCGAGACCTGGATCGCCGAAATTTCCGCTTCGGTGGCGCAAGCCGCGCCCTTGGCTTCGGCAAGGGTTGCGCTGGTAAAACACAAAAGGGTGGCGCAGGCGCCGGCCCGAAAAATTTTCTTCATCCGTGCTTTCTCGCGTTGAGCGCCCGCCCAGGCGGCGGGCATCCTATGGTCTGTGTACCGATCTTTCCAGAAGATCCTTACCGGACCCCAAAAGCGCCATGCAACGACCGCAGGAGCCCCGCGTTTCCAACCTGTAATCCTGCCGGGTTCCGGCATCATGAAAACCAGGCTTCTCGTATCGATGTGCCTGTTTGGGGCGGCTCTTGGATCCCCAGCCTTCGCGGCGCCCCAGATTCCCACGCAAAATCATATCGGCGGTATCCTGCGGTATCCGGGCGCGCCAAAGCCGGTCTCCAACGACCCCAGCCCATCGCCTTATGCCATGACCTTCGCGGACGAGGCGGCCCGGTCCCTGGGGGTCCAGAATGGGCGGATGGATGTTTTTTCCACCCGGTCATCGTCCAGCTACATGCCCAGCATCAGCGGGGGCGTGGGCAGCGATGGCGTCATGCTGCGGCTGAGATGGCATCCCGGCGAATGACAGCGCGGGGCCCGGCGATAAAAAACTAGCCGGTTCCTCCCCTTTTTAGTATTGCTCCCGAAGTTCCGCGGGAGATTGGCCATGGCCTA
>JAFECO010000049.1 GCA_018242085.1 Pseudomonadota bacterium | reverse complement strand
CCCGCACGCACGGCCGAGAGATTGGCCAAGGTGAGCTTCTCGCGCGACATCTCCGCCGCGGTGGCGGGATTGGGTGGATCGGGGATCGCCATCTGGAAATTTATGAAGATATGTTCGTGCATCAGTGTCCGGCCCAGGGCCGAAGGCGCCATGGGTCCGTGCACCGTAAGCACCTTGCCGGCGATGTTCGGGATGGGCGGCAACGCATTGGCGGCGCCTTGCGCCTGGGCCGGTGGCGGGCAGCACAGAATGGCGGCGAAGCCCGCCAAAAGGACGGCGGATGCGGTGATCCTGGAACGCATCATGTTTGCGTCTCCCATTGCGGCCGGCCCTAATTCCTGACCGGGCGCGGCGCGACGAAGGTCAAGAACCGCTTCGGGTTCTCAATCGTCATCTGCGCGATCTGATCATTTGTGACGCCCATCCGCTTCAGATACGGGATGAACTGCTCGTTGATGAAGGAATAGCCGCCGCCGCCATAGGATTTGAGATCCATCTTGAAGCAGACATCCTGCGACAACAGGATCTGCTTGCCGTATCCCTGTTTGATCAGAGCGACGACAGCGACCGCCACATCGTGATCGGTGTAGGTGGAGCGGACCGTGGGCGCGCGGCCCAAGAGATCGAATTCGATGAAAGCGCCCTGATCCAAAATCTTTTTCATCAGGGGCATGTCCGTCACCAGGGGATCGGAATGGCCCATGGCGACCCGGGACAGGTCCACGCCGCCCTCTTTCAGAAGCGCAAGGACGCCCAACTGGTCGCGGCTGCCCACCCCGATATGGATGGAAATGGGCGCGCCGCTGATCAGGCTGGCACGGCCGGCCGCGGCGACGATTTTCTTCTCATAGGCTTGGGAGAAATCCTTGACGCCGATTTCGCCGATGACGCCCGCATGGATCCCGCCCACGCCCACGGTGATGTCGCGGACGATTTCATTGGCGAGATCGGGCACGGAGCGCTTGTCGATGGCATCCTGGACATAGCCATGCTCGTACCAGCCGGAGCCCATGACGATGTTCACGCCCGTGGCGTCGGAGACCCGCTTGATGGCGGCCGGGTTTCGTCCCAATCCGATGCTGCTGACTTCGACCAGCGAATTGCCGCCGGACAATTTGTAGTCGGCGACTTCCCGGATCTCCATCGCTTCATTGTCCAAGCGGCGATTGTCGCGGTTGGCCCGGCCCATCTTGGCCTGCCCCAGCTTGTCCATCGTCAGGGGCGCTTCAAAAAACGCCATATCGTCCGGGGTAACGGGCCTTCGGGCGCCCACCGCGGTCCACCCTTCGGGCGTGTTCAGGGGCGGCTGAAAATCCATGAACAGATGCTCATGCGGCAAGGTCACGCCCAACGCGTCGGGTGCGATCGGACCTTTGACAGTCATCACTTTGCCGACCAGGGAGTCGGCGGACTGCGCCCAGCCGGTCCCGCAGGGCGTAACAAAGGTGAAAAAAACGGCTATCAGCGATCCGGCAGAAGCCCGAACAAACAGCGGCATTGGTCCCCCAAGGCGCCGACGCTAACATGTGCCAAACTTGTGCCACAACGAAAAGGCCGCCCGACACCACCCCAAACTCCCCTCGTTTTTGAAATGGAGTTCATCAGTTAAATTGAAGAAGAATGTGATGGGACTTGCCAACAGATGCATCGCGCCGATGTCGAACCATGAATAACGCTACCAGAACCAACCGGTCCGGCCGGCCGACCCGATTTGCTTTTCAGCCGGACGATTTGCCGGACTCCATTTTCCAGGCGCTGCTGGATGCGCGCACCGAATTCGGCGGTTCGACGCCCGCGATGGTGGACGGGGACGGGCGCACGCTTTCCTATGATGAAATCGTGCGCGCCAGTTTTGCCTTGGGCCATGCCCTCAAGCGCGGCACCAGGCGCGGCGAGAAAGTCGGCATCCTGCTTCCCACAGGCGCGGGCGCGGCGATCGCGTTTCTGGCGCTCAGCGCCTATGGGCGCATCCCCACCATGCTCAATTTCACGTCCAGTCATGCGGACCTCCAAAGCGCCATCCGCACCGCCGAGGTCAAGCGCGTCGCCACCGCCCATCGCTTCATCGAATTGGGCAAGCTTGAAGGCGTCGCCACCGCTATCGGCGAAGTCGCGGATCTGATCCATCTGGAAGATGTGCGCGCCAGGCTTTCGCTCGGCGACAAACTCACGGCGTTGGCGGGCAGCGTGGCACCGGGACTCGTGACGCGGAAACCGGGGCGCGAAAGCCCGGCCGCGATCCTCTTCACCTCCGGCACCGAAGGGTTGCCCAAAGGCGTTGCGCTCAGCCATTTCAATCTTTTGGCCAATATCGCGCAGGTGCGCGCCCATATCGATATTTATGACGAGGACGTGCTGTTCAATCCCCTGCCCGTGTTTCACTGTTTCGGCCTCACGGTGGGGATGCTGCTGCCATTGACCGCGGGCGTGAAAGTGATCTGCCATCCCACGCCCCTGCAACCCAAGGAAATCGTGCGGCGCATCCGCGAGGCCAAAGCCACCATCCTTCTCTCCACCGACACGTTCATCACCCAATATGCGCGCGCGGGCGAAAGCGGCGACCTGGATAGTCTGAGGCTGGCGGTGTGCGGCGCCGAGCGGGTGCGCGACGAAACCCGCACCTTGTTCCGCCGCAAATACGGCATGGAGATTCTGGAAGGCTATGGCGTGACCGAAGCTTCGCCCGTGATCGCCGCCAATCAGATCGAAGCCAATCATCCAGGCACGGTGGGCCGGCTGATGGCGGGCATGGAAGCGCGCCTGGAGCCTGTCGAGGGCATTCCCAATGCCGGCCTTCTGGTGGTGAAGGGCCCCAATGTGATGCTGGGATATATCTCGGCCGATACACCGGGAAAAATCGTGCCGCCAAAGGACGGCTGGTACGACACCGGCGATGTGGTCAGCATCGACGATGACGGGTTCATCGCCATCCGCGGGCGCGTCAAGCGCTTCGCGAAGATCGGCGGCGAAACCGTGTCCCTCGCCGTGGTCGAGAACATCGCCGCAGCGGTCTGGCCGGACAATCATCATGCCGCGGTATCGATCAAGGACCGCATCAAGGGCGAGCAGATCGTGCTGGCGACGGACGCCGCCGGGGCCCGGCGGCTGGATCTAGTCGCCTGGGCGCAAAATCACGGCTCGTCCGAACTTGCCGTCCCGCGCCGTATCGTCGTCCTGGACTCCCTGCCGGTCCTGGGAACCGGCAAAACCGACTATGTGAGCGTGCAGAAGCTGGTGGAATCCCAGGTCGAACCGCCCCAGGTCTGACATTGACAATCACTCGCAACTAACCTATATGACTGGGGACGCCTGAAGGTTTCCTTTCATGATCGTCTGTGTCTGCAATAGGCTGAATGAAGATCGAATCCGCACCGCCATCGACAGTGGCGCCTGCTGTTCGGAAGATGTTTATGCACGCTGCGGCGTAAGGAAGAATTGCGGACGATGCCAGGAAACAATCGAGGAAATGCTGGACGAAAAGCCCGTTCTGGAAGCGGCCGCGTAATTCCGGCGGAAGCTCCGGGCCCCAATCCCCACGCGTCCCTGCCCGGCGATCCCACCACCATCAAATTCCTCAACATCGTTCTGAAGAACGAGTTGACGGCGATAAATCAGTATTTCCTGCATTCGCGCATGCTGGCCGACTGGGGCCTCAGCGAGTTCGCGCGCAAGGAATATGAAGAATCCATCGACGAGATGAAGCATGCCGACAAGCTCATCAAGCGCATCCTGTTCCTAGGCGGGCTGCCCAATCTGCAGGATCTGGGCAAGCTGATGATCGGCGAGAATGTGCGCGAATTGATCACCTGCGACCTGTCGCTGGAGACCCGCGCCTTGCCCGACCTCAAAATGGGCATCTCTCATTGCGAGAACATCAAGGACTATGTCACGCGCGAATTGTTCGTGGATATCCTGGAGAGCGAAGAGGAGCATATCGACTGGCTCCAGACCCAGATGCGGCTGATCGAGCAGATGGGGATCGAGAATTTCGTTCAGCTCCAGACCCGGCCCAACCAGGCCTCTTAACCAGCGCAAAAATTTCTTTCGCACTGCAACATAAAATACACTAGTCTTGGGGAATCCTTGGGGGCTGCCCCTGGGGCGGAGTTCCGGGGGCTGGAGTATGATGTTGTACGACGCCTATCAGGCGCAGGCGGACTTGCTGTCCCCTATGCGCGCCATTGCCAACCTGACCCGCGCCACATTCGACCATCCCCATATGGGGCCCGGCGGAAACATGTTCCTTCGCGGTCTTTCCGCGGCCACCGAATTGTTTGCCCGCGCCGGCCTCAGCCATGAGCGCCCCGGCTATGACATCGAGACCGTCGCCGTCGACGGCGCCAAGATCGCAATCCATGAGGAGAGCGTCCTCGAAACGCCCTTCGCGCGCCTTTTGCATTTCTGCAAGGACAAGGATCTCGGCCAGCCCAAGGTCCTGATCGTGGCGCCGATGGCCGGTCACTTCGCCACGCTTTTGCGTCAGACCGCGCACACCATGCTGGCGGACCATGACGTCTTTATCACCGACTGGAAGAATGCCCGCGATATTCCCGCCACGGCGGGACGCTTCGGCACCGACGAATATGTCGAGCACCTGATCCGCTTCATCGAAACCATCGGCCCCGATTCCCACGCGGTGGCGGTGTGCCAGCCTTGCGGCGCCCTGCTCGCCGCCGTGGCGGTGATGTCAGGGCATCAAAGCCCTGCCGTTCCCCGCAGCATGACCCTGATGGCCGGACCGGTGGATGCCAGCATCAATCCCACCGAAGTGAACCGCTTTGCCACCGGCCATACCCTGTCCTGGTTCGAGCAGAATCTGATCGCCCGCGTGCCGGACCGTTTTGCCGGCGCCGGCCGGCATGTCTATCCCGGATTCATCCAAGTCGGCGCTTTCCTGTCCATGAATCCGGCGCGTCACATTCGCGCCCAATGGGACCTTTTGGGCCATATCCTGCGCGGGCACGACCAGGAAGCGGACGCCAACCGCCGCTTCTATGATGATTATCTGGCGGTCGCCGACCTTCCAGCCGAATTTTATCTGGAGACTGTGCGCAACGTGTTCCAGGAATTCCGCTTGGCGCGGGGAACCCTTGAGTATCGAGGCGAAAAGGTCGACCCCAGCCTGGTCACCAAGACGGCGATCCTCACGGTCGAAGGCGAAAAGGACGATATCTGCTCGGTGGGCCAGACCAGCGCGGCCTTGAGCCTGTGTGCCGATGCGCCGATCAAGCGCAACTATGTCCAGCCGGGCGCCGGACATTACGGCGTGTTCTCCGGGCGGCGCTGGCAGACCGAGATCTATCCGGTGGTGCGCGACATCATCGCGGACACCAAAGCCTGATCCCGCTCAGCGATAAATTGCATTGAGGATACCGGCCAGGCGCAGGCCCGCCCGCAACAATTGCTGGCGCACGACCGCCTTTTCCCGCATCGCGTAGTCGCGCGGCAGCCGTACCGGACCATTGGCGGAAAGCCGGCCATAAATTTCATGGGACGCGACCTGAAAACTTTCCGTGGCCCAGTCGGCGGGCGTGCCGCCCATCATCGCGGCCTTGGCCTGGGGCGTCACACCGTTTTCGATATCGGCCGCCACCTGCATCGTGTCCGGCCCCAATGCCGCCACCACCTCCTGATCCCAGACCCGGTGCAGGTTGCTGCGGCGGCGGCCTTCGATCACGGTGACGCTGTTGCCTCCCTTGTCGTGGCGATCGGCGGCATGAAGCGGCTGATGCAGGTCGGCCACGAAGTGGATCAGGAAGCGGAATGCATCCAGCCGCGCGGCGCGCGGCGCGCGCGGATCGCGAAGCAGGCCGATCTCCCGCTCGATCTGGCGCACCACGCAATTGTCGCGCGGGCAATCGCGGCGGCGGTCATAACCACGGGCGCCGATCTCGATATTCACATAATGCCAGCCGGTGGTTTGCGGCCGGTCGCTGCGTACTTCGTCGGCCCAATTGGAATCGAGGACCATCAGCGGCAAGGCATCGCCGCCCAGAAGCTGCGAGATGCGCAGACGCGCGGACGGCGTCAGGTGGTCGGCGGCAATCCGGGCCGCGATCTCATGCCCTTGCGGGCCCCAAGCGCGAGCAGGCGTCGGAACCGCAAGGAGCAATAGCAGCAGGAATCGAAGGCGCGCACGCATGGCCCTGCTGTAGCAGGCCGGAACCTTCCGCGTCTCGCTTTCGGGAATTTCCCAAGCAGAACAGGCTGTTGACGACAAACTGCTTGACGCCCCCACATGCGATGGGGCTTATAGTCGGGCATCGCGCGTTGGGGGTGGGGCCCCGCGGTTGATTGGGCTGGGGCGCGGCATCGCTGCCGCTTCCTGAACGACAGGACCGACATGAACTTCAGATTTCGCGCGCGGCGCCCCCGCTTGAGCCTTATTCCCGTGCGCCGGATCGGAACCGCGCTGGCGACCACGGACGGGCGATGGGCCCTGGTTTCCACCTCTTTGTCGCTTCTGGTTGCCGGTTCCGTCACCTGGATGGCGATCGGCACCCTGCCCGTTTCCAGCCCGCTGATGGGCAAGCCCAGCCGCACACCCGTCGCCTATGAACTGTTCATGAAACTGATCCGGGCCGGCGGCACTGATCGTTACGCCGCCTTCATCCCGCAAAAAACCTCCGCGCCGACCGGCGACGAAGACGAGGCCAATCCGGGAGAGGAAACCCGCACCATCGCGCTGGATCGCGGCGACACCTTGGCCGGCGCCCTGGAAGACCAGGGCATTTCGGCCAACGACGCCGCCGCCGCCATCGCCGCGATGGGCAAGGATTTCAATCCGCATGCCCTCAAGGCGGGCATGATCATCGACCTGACATTCGCGCTGGCACCGGATGCGTCCGCGCCGCCCAAGTCCAAAACCACGGTGGTGACGGTCAACCACAAGCCGGTCACGGTTCCCTTGGCGGAGGACAGCGACGCCGACGCAACCCCCACCACCTCGCAGGATATTTCACGCCTTCTGTCGCTGCATTTTTCGCCCACCATCGACCAGGACATCACCATCACCCGCACCACCGATGGCGGCTTCACGGCCGATATCGCCAAGAAGCAGCTTCAGGTGCATCGCCACCGCGCCGGCGCCACCATCGATTCCAGCCTCTATCTCGCGGGCATGCAGGCGGGCATTCCCGCCGACATCGTGATCGAAATGATCCGGATGTTTTCCTACAAGGTGGACTTTCAGCGCGACCTTCATCCGGGCGACGAATTCGAAGTCTATTACGATTATTACTACACGCCCGAAGGACAGCCCGCGAAAACCGGCGACATTTCCTATGCGCGCATGCGGCTCAGCGGCAAGGACATCACTCTCTATCGCTATCAGGTCGATCCCGATCAGCCCGCCGACTATTTCGATCCCAAGGGGCAATCGGCCAAAGGCATGCTGATGAAGACGCCAGTAGACGGCGCTCGCATCTCATCGGGCTTCGGCGCGCGCTTCCATCCGGTGCTGGGCTATACGCGCATGCATAAGGGCGTGGATTTCGCCGTGCCGACCGGCACGCCGGTCATGGCGGCGGGCGCGGGGCAGATTTCCTTCATGGGCTGGGCGAACGGCTATGGCAATTTCGTGGTGCTGAGCCACGGCAATGGCTACGCCACGGCGTATGGCCACCTGTCGCGCTTCGCGCCGGGAATGCGCAAGGGCGGCCGGGTGCGGCAGGGGCAGGTCTTCGCATTCAGCGGCGCGACCGGCTTGGCGACCGGACCGCACCTGCACTACGAAATCCGCGTCAACAATTCGCAAGTCAATCCGCTGACCGTCAAGATCGCCGAAGGCCGGACCCTTGGCGGCAAGGAATTGCGCCAATTCCTCGATCAACGGCTGAAGACCGACGCCACCATCGCCTCGATGCCGCTGGAGCGCAAAGTCGCGGATATCTCCACCGATCTGCGCCAGGCGAAAGCGAGATGATCCGCACATAGCGGATCATCTCATTGTCAGTTGAGCGACGTTCCGGCCGGCGCCGCATCCACCATCTGGTCCGGTGATGCGGCGAATTCCTTGCCGTTGAGGGTCAGGCCCGTCTTGCTGGCGCTGACCGCCACCTTTGCGCCGTCGGCAATCTTGCCTTCCAGAATCAGATGCGCCAGCGGATCCTGCAACCGGCGCTGGATCACCCGCTTCAAGGGCCGCGCGCCATAGACTGGATCGTAACCGGCATGGGCCAGCCATTCGGTGGCCTTCTTGTCCAGCGCGATGGTGATCTTGCGATCCGCCAAGAGGCGCGACAGCCGCGCGATCTGGATGTCCACGATCTTGTCCATATTCCCCCGCGTGAGGCGATGGAACAGGATGATCTCGTCCAGGCGGTTGAGGAATTCGGGGCGGAAATGGCTGCGCACCGCCGTCATCACCTGCGCGCGGGCATGGGCTTGATCGCCCCCTTCCTCGGTGGACAGGAATTCGGTCCCCAAGTTTGAAGTCAGAATGATCACGGTATTGCGGAAATCCACCGTGCGGCCCTGGCCGTCGGTCAGGCGGCCATCGTCCAGCACCTGCAGCAGCACATTGAAGACATCGCTGTGTGCCTTCTCGACTTCGTCGAACAGGATCACCTGATAAGGACGGCGGCGCACCGCTTCGGTGAGCACCCCGCCCTCCTCATAGCCGACATAGCCGGGCGGCGCGCCGATCAGCCGCGCCACGGCATGCTTTTCCATGAACTCGCTCATGTCGATGCGCACCATCGC
>JAFECO010000499.1 GCA_018242085.1 Pseudomonadota bacterium | reverse complement strand
GCGGCCCTGCCCGAAGCCCTGTTCACGGCCTGGACGAATATCGCGGAGACGGGCCGGCTGAAGCCGGGCGAGACACTTCTGGTCCATGGCGGTGCCAGCGGCATCGGTGTCGCCGCGATCCAGATGTTCGCCGCCCTGGGCCATACGGTGTTCGCCACCGCCGGAAGCGATGAGAAATGCCGCTTGTGCGAAACGCTCGGCGCCAGGCGCGCGATTAACTATCGGAAGGAAGATTTCGTCGCCGTCGCCCGGGAACTGACGCAGGGCAAAGGCGTCGATGTCATTCTGGATATGGTCGGCGGCGATTATGTACAGCGTAACATGACGGCGGCGGCTCTTTGGGGCCGCATCGTCAACATCGCCTATCAGAACGGCGCCAAGGTGGCGCTGGATTTGAACCCCATGCTGCGCAAGCGCCTGACCTTGGCCGCGACGACCTTGCGCGCCCGCACCGCGACGGAAAAAGGTATGATCCGGGATGCCCTTTCGGAGAAGATCTGGCCCTTGGTGGCGGCGGGCCGCGTTCGCCCCGTGGTGGACCGCCGCTTTGACTTGAGCGCGGCGCAAGCGGCGCATCAACACATGGCATCGGGCGATCATGCGGGAAAGATCCTGCTGATCCCGGATTGATTATCGGGCGAGATCAGGCAGCACAAAGCGGCTGCGGGCGGCATCGGTTTTCAGATGCTCCGGCCTGTACCAGCGGCCCAGAAGCGCCCTGTCCATCAGATCGGGATTGGCGGCGAGGAAGGTGTCGAAATTGGCGTGCGGCGCCTCAGCCATTCGTTCCGCGATCACCGCCAGGAACGCGATGGTGATGGTGTGGTGAAGTTTCTCCGGCTTGCCCACCCGCGCCGTCATGATTTTCAAGGCGCGGCCATAAGCCGACACCGCATCGAGAAAATCCATCGCGCGCAGCAATTCATATCCGGCCCGCACATGATCGGCGTGGCGGAATTCCGCTGCCGGAATGCCGCCCGCCAGAAATTCTTCAAGAAAGGACATCGCTCTCTTTCAACTTGTGGGCATCGGCGGCCGTCAGAGTGAGGCCATAAACCCGCTTGAGAAGCGCGACCTGCTCCAAGGTCTTGTCCCCGAACGGGGCCTTGCCCTCGAAGGCGTTGAGGACAATGCCCTCCAAGAGGTCCCCCAGGGACAGGTCCAGGGACTCCGCCAGGGCCTTGAGGACCTTCAGGGTTCGCCGCTCCAGCCGCACCCCGGTTTGAACCCGTTCGATGGTTTCCATGTTATCCTGGTACATAGATAACAAACTCAGGTCAAGACAATTTTCTGTCCAAGCCAAAGGGTTTCGGCTAAAAAGCCCACCTTCCTCGACAATTCCCATATCGAGCGAAGGGACGGGCTGGAAAGGCCCGCCCTGGACCAAAAGGATTTTTTGCCATGGCCGCCGACACCAAGCCGCTGATGCCCAAAGCCACCGCCGTCTGGCTGGTGGACAACACCGCGCTCACCTTCGAGCAGATCGCCGATTTCTGCGGCCTGCACCCCTTGGAAGTGAAAGGCATCGCCGACGAGGATGTTGCCAAGGGCATCAAGGGCATGGACCCGGTGACCTCCGGCCAGCTCAGCCGCGAGCAGATCGAG